>JAZRTD010000044.1:0-5929 GCA_045651845.1 Clostridia bacterium
CAAAAAAGCCTGCGAAAAATCCGCAGGCTTTTTATTATTTAATCGTATACGCACCCTTAACCATAACCAGGACATCGTTATTTGCTGTTATTCCTCTGCCGTCATTAACAGGGACAATAAGCAAATGGTTAGACGGCATCGGAGTCCCGTCCGCAAGGTCTCCTCCTGCAGTTGTATCCGCAAGACCGCCCTTTGCCGTTGCGATAATTGTTGCACTTCCCATTCTTAAAATAAGCTCTGTTCCGTTCTCACACATAAGCTTTTGCCCAGCCGTCAGGGAAACCACCTCAAAGCGGTCCGCAATATGCTCGCCCGCTCCGCTCATTTGATTTTTAATCTCCTCTTTTATATATGATTCAAGCTGGGGCATAACCGTATCGGTTATGTAGCTTTTTGAAATGAGGGGGTCGTCTGCCGAACCTGGATTTGCAACAACAGGCAACGCCATAGTCATTACTGCAAAAGCTCCAGCCACAATTCCTATTTTCAGTGATTTTGGGATTTTCATTTGTCATCTTCCTCTCTAATTTTATAAACCGAAGCTTATTTCCAAAGCCTCATTCACTTTATCCATTAAATTACTGTCAAGATGCCCTATTTTCTCTTTAAGGCGTCTTTTGTCAATAGTTCTTATTTGCTCTGCCAGAACAACCGAATCCTTTGAAAGACCGTATTCATTGGCATCAAGTTCAATATGGGTCGGCATCTTCGCTTTGTTTATCTGCGAGGTTATTGCCGTTGCTATAACTGTAGGGCTGTACTTATTTCCTATATCGTTCTGTATTATCAAAACAGGGCGGACACCGCCTTGCTCCGACCCAACAACGGGGCTTAAATCAGCGTAATATATATCTCCTCTTTTTACAACCACATTTATTCACACTCCGCAAATATAATAGGGGCAAATATGTCTTTTCGCCTATTTTACTATACGCAGTTCCAAAGATTTGGGAACAACTTTATGTATGGCTTTAAGACTTTTCTGCCGTCAAACCTATTATTGACACTTGCGAATTCAATAATACCTTATAATTCAAATATTTTTTTGTCGATTTTTGTATTCTTTTTGAAATCCGAAAATTTTGCTTCTATAACTTTTTCACCTTTATCGTTATATGTTTCCAGCCTCTTCGGCTCATAATTTTTATTGTTTATATAAAATTTCATTGATGCTCTGTGGGGATTTTCACTGCTCTCCTTAAGCTCAAGTACGGTTTCATTCCCCTTTGAAACACTTTTTGCGGTTTCGGATTTTATATATCTTTCCATAAAATCCGTCAGGAAAATATAATACTTTTCTTCGGGAACATACTTATCAAATTCACTAACCTCTCCGTCAGGGCCTTTATAATAAAGCTTATCTTCCTTTAAGACACAGCTTACATTTTCCATTCCCTCTGATATAAAATCCAGCCGGTATAAATCAGGGGCAACGTAATACTGCCTTGCTTTATATTGGGACTCGCTTTCATTACCGCTTACCGTAACTTCAACTGTTGCATAGTAATTTTCAATATCCCCAAAGCTTTCGTATATTTCGCTGTAATCGCTGTGGCTGTTCTTACCGCAGGAAAACAGCATCATCATAAGTATAACTGTCAAAGCAATTATACTTTTTCTCAAAATTTCACTCTCCCGATAATTCTTTTATTGCATAAGGCAGATTTTCTGCAATATCCGAGGCGATAAGTCCCATTTCTCCTTTATCTTTTTTCGCCAAATCCCCTGCTCTGCCGTGGATATACGCACCAAGCACCGCTCCGTCAAGCAAAGATAACCCTTGCCCTATAAGGCTTCCTATAACGCCCGAGAGAACATCTCCGCTTCCGCCTGTTGCCATTCCCGAGTTTCCCGTGGGATTAACGAAAATTTTTTCTCCGTCTGTAATAACGGTATTTTCGCCTTTCAAAACAACGGTTACCCCATACTCTTTAGCAAAACAAAGAGCTGTATCCTCTCTGTCATTCTTAATCTCTTCCGCAGTTTTTCCGCAAAGGAGGGACATCTCCCCCTGATGAGGAGTCAAGACAATTTCACCTTTTCTGCCCTTTAATACATCTATATTCGCCACAATTGCATTTAGACCATCAGCGTCAAGCACAATTTTGGTATTAACATTTTGAATAAGCCATAAAACCAAATCCTTTGTTTCCCCTTCTCTGCCGATTCCAGGTCCTAACACAAAAACATCTGATTTTTCAGCAATTTCTTTAATTTTCTCCCTGTCTGCAAAACCAACACAGCCCGACGAGGAAGCAAAGCCTACAGTCATAGCCTCGGTTAGCTTGCAGGCAACAATTTCTCTTTGGCAGTCAGCCGTCCCAACAGTCACAAGTCCTGCTCCCGACCTTAGCGCTCCCATTGCAGAAAGGCAAACTGCGCCTGTTAATCCCAAAGAACCGCCAAGAATAAATATTCTTCCGCACTCTCCTTTATGGGCATCGCTTTTCCTTTTGGGAAGAAGTTCTTTCATTTCATCATTTTTAAGAAAACTTTCCCCGCCGTCTCCGCAAACAACAGCAACAGCTATATCTCCCGAATGGGATATGCTGACTTCCGCCTCGCACCCGACACCTTTAATCAATAGGTATGGCGCACCCATTTCATTATGGGAAACCTCAATATCTTTAAAAGAAATCTCTCCAATTCCCGTACCCATATACTTGGAAAAAGCTTCTTTTACCGCAAAAAAGCCTGCGGCACTTTCCCATTTGATCGTTTTGCCAAATATATATTTTTGCTCATTTTCTGTAAAAACCCGCTTAATAAATTCAGGATTTCTCTCAACTGCCCTGCGAATTCTTGAAACTTCGGCAATATCAATTCCAATTTTCATTAAAATCTTCCTTTAAGAATTTTTCTGATATATTCTTCAATCTTTTCATTTGGGGTAAAGAATAATATCCCTCTTCCGCCGTCATCGGTAAATGTCATATAATAACAACCCTCGCTCTTGTCACGGCAAGCATTTATAACCTTTATGTTTCCGTCATTAGCATAGCGGTTTTCACGATGTCCGTCGCATTTTTCAAATTCATCAACCCGTCTTATATTTATCGTAATCAGCCTTTTTCTTGATTTCTTATTTACAATCCTGTCAACATCCATCTCATTATTGGTGAAAATATATTCATATTCGATATTCGACGAGGTTGAAATTTTATACGCAACATAAACAACTCCTGCCACAAGCAGTGTCGTTACAGTCGGGGAAATACGGAGCAAAACAAGGACTGCAACAAGAATGAATCCAACTATAACTGCAACGGCTCCTTTAAATATATCCGCAAATGTTCGTCTTTTCTCGACAATATATTCAATAAAATCACTCATAATCTCTTTCCTTTCTTCTAAAAGCTAATATTTTTTAAAGTTCCGCTGGGCAAGAAGCTCTTTCCCTGTTTTAAGCACGCCCTTGCCTAAACTTTTATTTATAGAAAAAATCATATCATCAAGCTTATCACTTTTATTTTCTTCCGTCTTAAACAAATCATCAAAGGATATCTGTCCGCTATCCTTATCGCCATCCATATTGCTGACACTGACCCCCACAAGCCTCACGCTTTTCTTAAGTTCAAGCTGATTTAAAAGTTCTGTTGCTCGTTTGCAGATTTCTCTCGCCGAGTTTGTGTATCCTCCGCTTTTGGACCTTGTCACAAGCTTCATATCGGAATATTTAATTTTCAGTGTCACAGTTTTCCCTGAAAGTTCTTTATATTTAAGCTGATTGCTGACCTGTCTTGAAATAAAATGGATAAGCTCATTAATTTCCTCACGCTTTG
This sequence comes from Clostridia bacterium, assembly GCA_045651845.1. Classification (GTDB taxonomy): domain Bacteria; phylum Bacillota; class Clostridia; order Monoglobales; family Monoglobaceae; genus SIG454. Next base: position 3,783 of record JAZRTD010000044.1, read on the forward strand.
TCAAATCAGACTGAAAAGTATATTCTCTGCCAACAGATTTTTGTTCTTCGTTAGGCCTTACTTCTCTGTCATCATACCCTTTTGCATGCTTTAAAATTTCCGCGCCTGTATTACCGAGAAACGCCACATCCTCATAATCTGCACTTTGCAAATCGCAAACTTTCATAAAACCTTTTTCAATAAGCCTTTGCGCAGTCTTCTTCCCAACTCCGAAAAGAACCCCCACGCTTCTATCCTTTATAAGGTCCACAAAGCTTTCCCTTGTCGGAATAACGAAAAATCCGTCAGGCTTTTTTTCTTCGCTTGCAGTTTTCGCCGAAAGCATTGAATATCCAACACCCACCGAACAGGTAAGTCCCGTCTCCTCGAAAACCCGCCTTTTAAGCTCCCTTCCTATGTTTTCCGCACTTCCGAAAAGCTTTTCCGATGCAGTTACATCCATATACCCTTCATCAAGCGAAACATATTCAATCATATCCGTATAGCTTTCCATAATTTTATGAATTTTCTCTGATTCTATGGCATACTTTTTGATATTCGGAACCATATATATTCCGTCAGGGCAGAGGGCATAGGCATCTTTAATGCTCATTGCAGAATGGACCCCAAATTTTCTCGCCTCATAACTGCAGGTTGAAACAACACCCCTACTGCCGGGCATAGCACCTATTATAAGGGGCTTCCCTTTAAGCGATGGATTATCCCGCACCTCAACAGATGCGTAAAATGCGTCCATATCAATATGAATTATTTTCCGTACCATTTTATTTTCCTGTGTAAAGATTATATATTCCCATATATTTATTTGACATTGAGGGTTCCATCTCCCCCTTCACCTTTTTGCTATACATCATATCAAAGTTTTCAAAGCAAATTCCAACAATAGGCATTTGGGCTTTGAACCGATTTTTAAGTCTGCCGTAATTTTCAATAAGCTTATCACGGGTTTTGGAAGTTCTTATATCCGACAAAATATTATTCATATTTTCATCTTCATAGGAGAACATATTCCCATCTCCCATAAGAAATGATAAATCCAGATCATCAGGAATCATAACGCTTCCTAAAAATAGCTGATAATCCCCCTCAGCTATACGTTTTTCATACTCCTCAAAAGCGAGCGGAACAACACTTACTGCCATTCCTATTGACTCAAGGTCAAGCTTAACACTCTCCGCAATATTAACTCTGCTGCTGTTTTCCTCATTGACAATCAATTCAAATTCCAGCTTCCCGATTCCCGATGGTGTTTCCTTTGAATATACTCCGCCGTCTTTTTTCCACCCATTTTTCAGAAGAAGATTTTCTGCCGCAATACTGTCAGCTTTATACTCTCCCTTTGATGAGCTTATAAACCAGTCATCACGGACAGGTGCATTAGCCTTTATTCCGCTCCCTGCAAATATATCATTAACAATTTTTTCACGCTTTATGGCCTGGCTTATGGCTTTTCTGACCTCTTTATTTTTAAGAACATAGTTGTTATGATTTATCCCGATAAAATCAAAAACAGGCAAAGGGCAAGGCGTCTTTCTGAAATCACCAATACCTGTGTGATTGCTCTGTCCCCATTTTGTATCAGCAATATCTATGTCACCTGACGAAAATGAATATGAAACCGTTTCTGTATCGGGCAGAATTTTAACCCTTATTTCTTCAAGCTTTGCCTTTCCGCCCCACCATAATTCATTCCTTTTTAAGATATAAACATTCCCCTCGCTTTTTTCAGGGAAAATATATGCACCCGTTCCTAATGGGTAAAAGCTTTCTCTATTAACATCTTCGTCCGCTTTCTTTATAATGGGAAAAGTCATAAGGTTAACAAAAAGCGGACAAGGCTCAGACAGTGTTATAACAACAGAATTTCCCACAGCCTCAGCATTTTCAATATTTCTCACATTATATGAATAAGAAACAGGCTGTGCCGTTTTAATCTGGTTTATTGTATAGACAACATCATCTGCCGAAAGACTGTCCCCATTATGCCATTTAACATTTTTTCTTAGATTAAAAGTCCAGGAAAGGCCGTCAGGGCTGACGCTCCAGCTTTCTGCTAAAACTCCCTCCGCGTCCATATCACTCTTAAGTCTTACAAGGGACTCATAAATTATCCCAAGCATCTGTCTGTTGGCATCATTATCGGTTAA
>JAZRTD010000045.1:0-2308 GCA_045651845.1 Clostridia bacterium
CAGTCTGGCGGATTTTGTCCTCTATAAAATTATAGCATCTGGGAATACGCACATTACAGTCCATATATCTATGGTTAACGGAGCGGATTTGAACATTGAGAGTAAAATTATCAATCAAAAGTTCGGCTCTTCCGAAACCTGTCATACTTTTAAGCATAGTAAAACTCCTTTTAAATAATACTTAAACAACATATATTATACCACAAATTTTCAGAAATTGCAAATAATATTTGAAATTTTAAGAAAAATATTGTACAATGTAATTATTGATAAAAAAATAAGGATTTCGGAGATAGAGAAATGTCATTTGACGGATTTGTAACAAACAGTATCGTAAGAGAATTGAAAAGTAAAATTTCAGATGGGAAAATCAATCAGATTCACCAGCCTGAAAGGGATGAAATCGTTATAGGAATAAGGACTTATGAAAAAAATTATAAGCTCCTTTTGTCAGCCAGCGCCTCAAATCCAAGAGTCCATTTGACGGAATCAAAAAAGGAAAATCCTATAACTGCACCGCTTTTCTGTATGATTTTAAGAAAGCACTTAGTCGGCGGAAAAATTGTTTCCGTAAGTCAGGAAGGCTTTGACCGTGTTATTAAAATCGGTATTGAAAGCTATACAGAGCTTGGTGATTTAACTGTTAAAACATTGGTTGTTGAAATAATGAATAGGCACAGTAACATTATTTTGGTCGGCAGTGACGGGAAAATTATTGACAGCGTAAAGCATATAGATTTAACTGTTTCTGCAGTAAGACAGGTCCTTCCCGGATTTCCTTATGAATTGCCTCCTGCGCAGAATAAAATCAATCCCGAGGATTGCAGTTTTGAGGAAGTTTTATCTGCTCTTATGAACGCCTCAAAGGATAAAAGTGCGGATAAGGTGCTTGTTGAGATTTTTTCGGGAGTAAGCCCTCTTGTTTCCCGTGAAATCCTTTACAGATTTTGCGGTGAAATGCAGAAAATGATGAGTGAAATTGATACCCGAAGCTATGCAGAGTTTGTATTTTCGTTCTTTTCGGAAATCAAAAATGGCGAGGTTACGCCTTGCATTGTATATGATACGGATAAAAAACCCATTGCTTTTTCTTGTGTTAATCTTACCCAATATGGCGGGAATATAACTGAAACCGATGGAATAAGCAAGGCGGTTGACGGATTTTATTTGGAAAGAGGCATACACGAGCATATTGTCCAGCGCAGTGCCCATATTGTTAAAATTATAAATAACAATATTGAGCGTTGCAGGAAAAAACTTGCAATCCACAGCGAAAATTTGAAAAAATCGCAAAACAGAGAAAAATACAAAATATACGGCGATTTGCTTACTGCAAATATGTATAGACTTGAGGGCGGAACAGATAAAGCAGAGGTTGAAAACTATTATGAAAATCCTCCGACCGCGGTAACAATAACGCTTAAGCCTGACCTATCTGTATCGGCTAATGCACAAAGGTATTATAAGCTTTATCAAAAGGCGAAAACAACCGAAATTTATGCAAATGAGCAGATAAGGGAGGCAGAAGAGGAGCTTTATTACCTTGAAACGGTTTTGGAATCAGTAAATAAAGCGGAAAATGCTTCTGATGTTTCGGAAATAAAGGATGAGCTTGCTGACGGCGGTTATATTCCAAAGGTTAAAAATAAGAAGAGCAAGCTTATGAAAAAGACTTCTCCAATGGAATTTTTATCAAGCGACGGATTTAAGATTCTGGTTGGAAGAAATAATAAACAAAATGATATGCTGACAATAAAAATGGCATTTTCAACTGATATATGGCTCCACACGAAAATAATTCCGGGGTCCCATACGATTATAAGAACAGAGGGGAAAGAAGAGGTTCCAAAAACAACCATAATGGAAGCGTCAAAGATAGCGGCATACTATAGCAAAGCGAAAAATTCAACACAAGTCCCCGTTGATTTTACGGCGGTGAAGAATGTTAAGAAACCTTCAGGTGCAAAACCCGGCTTGGTTATTTATGATAACTATAATACTGTTTATGTAACCCCCGATGAGGAACTTGTTAATAAGTTAAAAAATCAGGAATAAGCCTGACCTCAGAATGTCTAAAAACTTGGTCTAGTGCAAGCGAAAAATATTTAGGCGAAAAATTGCAGGGACAGGCATCCCCGACCATAAGTATATAACCTATTAAAAATGGCAAGGAAAACTTATTGTTTTCCTTGCCATTGCTTGCTTTTTACGAAATCGTTCTCTGGAGTACAATTGTACGCCGACGAAAACGATTTCGAAAAATATACCTGCGTTTTTAGACATCTGACTTTTATTTTATCTTTTTTCT
>JAZRTD010000046.1:0-2488 GCA_045651845.1 Clostridia bacterium
TCTTTGCTATACTATTGCAAGTCAGCTGATATGGGCCATTAGCTCAGTTGGTCAGAGCAACCGGCTCATAACCGGTTGGTCCGGGGTTCGAGTCCCTGATGGCCCACCATTTTAATATAGGGGTATAGCTCAGTTGGTAGAGCAGCGGTCTCCAAAACCGCGTGCCGAGGGTTCGAGCCCTTCTGCCCCTGCCAAAAAATTCCTGTTCTTTTGAACAGGAATTTTTTTATCCAAGCCGACAGGCTTGGTATATCATCAGCCCGACAGGGCTGTATATCATCAACACGGCTTTGCCGTGTTGTAGCTCATCACACCTTTAGGTGTGTATCTCTGTCGGCTTGATGATATGCAATTCCTACGGAATTGATGATATACAATTTCTTACGAAGTTGATGATATGCAAGGCTACGCCTTGATTTTAGAAAAACCTACGCCGTTGTAATTTCAGATTATGTGTGGTATAATCAGTTAGATAAATAAGGATTTGTAAGGATGATTTTAATGAATGAAGAATGCTTGATTTGCAAAGCTCCCTTGGAATATCTTGATACTGATGAAGTAATGGTGTGTGAACTTTGTCATAAAAAGCAAAGCAGTAAAACAAGATGTGTAAAAGGACATTTCGTTTGTGATGAATGTCACACAAGCGGAATGGACGAAATTATCTCAATATGCTTTAACAGTAAATCTGTTAATCCCATTGAGATTATGGAAAAAATGATGTGTATGCCATCTTGCCATATGCACGGTCCTGAACATCATACTATGGTTGGCTCCGCTCTTTTAACTGCTTATAAAAATGCGGGTGGAGATATAGATTTAAAAAACGCACTTTATGAAATGCAGAAGAGAGGGAAGCAAGTTCCCGGCGGTGCTTGCGGATTCTGGGGAGCCTGTGGAGCAGGAGTCAGTACGGGTATGTATGTTGCTATTGCATTAAAAGCAACACCGTTGGCAAAAGAGACCTGGGGCTTTTCAAATCAGATGACGGCAAGAGCTTTGGATGCAATAGGAAAAAACGGAGGCCCCCGTTGTTGCAAAAGGGATTCTTATCTTGCTATAATTGAAGCAGTTAAATTCACAATCGAGAAATTAGGAGTTAAGATGGAGCTTAACCGGGTTATCTGCTCCCGTTCTTATATGAACAATCAGTGCATACAAGAAGAATGTCTGTTTCATAAAAAGGCAAAGAAAAAGGTAGCCTTTATTTGTGTTCATAATTCGTGTCGCAGTCAGATTGCAGAAGCCTTGGGGAAACACCTGGCGTCAGATATATTTGAATCATATTCTGCCGGAACAGAAACAAAACCCAGAATCAATCAAGATGCAGTCAGAATTATGAAAGAGCTGTATGGGATTGATATGGAACAAACACAGTATTCGAAACTGATTACAGATATTCCGGATCCTGATGTGGCAATTTCAATGGGATGTAATGTGGGTTGCTCTTTTATTGGCAGAGCATTTGATGATAATTGGGAGCTGACAGACCCCACCGGAAAAACGGATGACGAATTTAAGAAAACAATTAAAAAAATCGAAGAAAAGATTTTAAAGTTAAAAGACGAATATAAATAAATTCTAATTTGACGGAGAGCATATAATGGATAAAATTATAAATATAATAAAAAATACAACCGAAGAGAATCAGGAAAAAGTCGACTGGACAAAGGCGTGGAGTACCAAGTATCCCGTATTAAAGACATACCAAAATGAAGTTAATGTGCAAGAGTATGCCGAAGAAATCAGACGGATGTTTACTTCACTTCAAAATGACTATGGCTATAGCGAATTAGATGCAATGCTGGTATTAAAAGACATTCTTGCTCATGAATATCTGGATAAGCGTAAAAAGTAAACAAATTCCAATTTATCAAGTTGTTGCTAAACTATAGGGTAAACATAAAAAACGACAAGTTTCTACTGAAGTAGTCAATACTTTGTAGACACAAAAAACGAAACATTAAGCTGCCAGTTCGATGCGATATTGAACTGGCGGTTTTCTATTTAATTTACGCACTGGTTTTATGTAATTGAAATAATAAATAGTTTCTGAAACAACTTGTTGTAAGTCATCACACCTTTAGGTGTGTATCTCTGTCGGCTTGATGATATGCAATTCCTACGGAATTGATGATATACAAGGTTTCGCCTTGTTTTTTCACCCACAGTCGATACTGACTGTATAATATTATATATTGTGTTAAATACCCCTAAAATTTTTCGAGCTATTGCTAATACAGTAAAATTGAGAAGTAAACGCAAAAAAAGTTACATCAGAGAGATATTTTTGGGGACTATTCTGCATATATATTCTATACATATTCAAAAAATATGAATTTTTATAAAAATAATATTGACATACTCTTTTTGTTGTGCTATACTCTTTTCCATTAGGCCCGATGAAACTTTCAGAATTGTAACAGAGACTGAAAGCGGAGGAGGCTTCGGAGAATCCCGCCAGAGCGGGTGCCCAAGGTGCAAGGCA
>JAZRTD010000047.1:0-2455 GCA_045651845.1 Clostridia bacterium
CCCATACGGATTACAACACCCTCGGATGTGATAAGGATAATATCATCATCTTCGGTTACAACGCTGAATCCCGATACATCGCCTGTCTGCTCGCTTATCTTATAGGTTGTTGTACCCTTACCGCCACGGGACTGGAGCTTATATTCGTCCATTTCAGTTCTCTTACCAAATCCGTTTTCGGAGATAACAAGAACCTTTCCGCCCTCACGGTTAACGCTCATACCGACAACATAATCCTCATCTTCAAGCTTAATTCCGCGGACACCACGGGAAACACGGCCCATAGGTCTTGCGTCCTCTTCGCTGAATCTAATCATTTTACCCTTATGAGTTCCAAGGAAAATATCCGCATTTCCGTCGGTCATTTCAACCTTGATTAAAACATCGCCCTCATCAAGACGTATTGCAATTTTACCTGCCTTTGGTGCATTTTCGTATTCCATAAGGTCAGTTTTCTTAACAACGCCCTGTTTTGTTGCCATAATCAAATACTTACCCTCTGAATACTCACGAACAGGAATGGTTGCAGAAATTTTTTCGTCTGACTCAAGAGGAATAAGGTTAACAATCGGTGTTCCCTTTGCCGTTCTTCCGCATTCAGGAATTTCATAAGCCTTAATTCTATACATTCTTCCCTTGTCGGTAAAGAAAAGAATATGGGCGTGGGTTGAGGAAACAAACATTTTTTCAACAAAGTCTTCTTCTTTTGTCTGCATTCCGATAATGCCTCTTCCGCCTCGTCTCTGATTTTTATAAGTATCAGCCGCAAGACGCTTAATATAACCCTCGTGGGTCATTGTTATAACATTATCCTCTTCCTCAATAAGGTCCTCAATGTCGATATCATCAAGAGCCGCCTCAATAGAGGTTTTTCTCTCGTCACCGAACTTATCACGGATTTCAGAAATTTCAGTTTTGATAATTTCATAAACTCTATGCTCTTTTGCAAGAATATCTGCTAAATCCTTGATTAAAGCAATAAGCTCGTTATATTCATTATCAATTTTTTCCCTTTCCAGGCCTTGAAGTCTTGCAAGACGCATATCAAGAATCGCCTGTGACTGAATTTCGCTTAAGTCAAAGCGTTCCATAAGCTTTTCCTGTGCATCGTTGTAACTGCTTCTGATTATTGCGATTATCTCGTCGATATTATCAAGCGCAACCCTAAGTCCCTCTAAAATATGTGCTCTTGCCTCAGCTTTTGCCTTGTCAAATCTGGTTCTGCGGACAATAACGTCCTTCTGGAATGAGATATATTCGTCTAAAATCTGGCGGAGATTTAAAATCTTCGGCTCGATTTTATTAACAAGGGCAAGCATTATAACACCAAATGTTGACTCCATTTCGGTATATTTATAAAGCTGGTTTAAAACGATTGTGGCATTGCCTGAAGACTTAATCTCAACAACAATGCGGAGACCGTCACGGTCAGATTCGTCACGAAGGTCGGAAATTCCCTCAATTCTCTTCTCGTGAACAAGCTCTGAAATTCTCTGGATAAGGCGGGCTTTGTTAACCATATAAGGAATTTCGGTTACAACAATTCTCTCCTGTCCGTTTTTCATTGTTTCAATTTCCGCTCTTGCACGAACCTTAAGCTTTGAACGGCCTGTCCTGTATGCCTCGCGGACAGAATTAACACCCATAATCATTCCGCCTGTTGGGAAGTCAGGGCCTTTTATATATTCCATAAGCTCATCAATGGTTATTTCAGGATTATCAATGATTGCAATAATTCCGTTAATAACCTCGGTTAAGTTGTGAGGCGGAATATTTGTTGCCATACCAACCGCAATACCGTTTGACCCGTTAACTAAAAGGTTAGGGAAACGTGACGGAAGAACTTCGGGTTCTTTAAGTCTTTCATCGAAGTTCGGCGTGAAATCAACTGTATCTTTTTCAATATTTGACAGCATATGCATAGCGATTTTTGACATTCTCGCCTCTGTATATCTGTAAGCCGCAGCGGGGTCGCCGTCAATACTTCCGAAGTTACCCTGACCGTCAATGGTTGGGTATCTCATTGAAAAGCTTTGCGCCATACGAACCATAGCATCATAAACAGATGCGTCACCGTGAGGATGGTATCTACCAAGCACATTACCAACGGTAGTGGCACTCTTTCTGTATTCTCTGTTGTGATAAAGCCCGTCCTCGTGCATTGCGTATAAAATACGGCGGTGAACAGGCTTTAAGCCGTCACGCACATCAGGAAGCGCACGGCCTGCAATAACCGACATTGAATAGTCGATATAAGCTGTCCGCATTTCCTTTTCAAGGTCAACGGGAACAATATTAAGCTTGGACAAGTCAAATAAATCTTTTTCTTTTTCGTCCATAAAAACCTCTCCTTATCTATGTATAATTCTTATTATTAACATTTTTGGGTCCATTTTTGCCTTTTACCCTATATTTTTTGCGTTTTTCGGGTATTTCGAATACTAAAAAAGGACTT
>JAZRTD010000048.1:0-7875 GCA_045651845.1 Clostridia bacterium
ATTTCAGGAGCTTTATGATTTTGTGGATGAGGCAAGGTTTGACAGGCTTGGCATTTTTGCATATTCACAGGAGGAAGGAACTCCTGCATCTCGTCTTGACGGTCAGATAGAAAACAGCAAAAAGCTTGACAGACAGGACGAGATTATGATGCTTCAGGAAGGGATTTCTGAAGAAATTAGTGAAAATAAAATCGGAACTGTGCAGACGGTTCTGGTTGAGGGCTTTGACGAAATTATAAAGAGCTATTTCGGAAGAACATATGCCGACAGCGTTGAAATTGACGGAAAAGTCTTTTTCAAGGCGGACAGAAAAATTCCCGAGGGAGAATTTGTTAAAGTCAAGATTGACCAGGCCATGGCTTTTGACCTGTTCGGAACGGAATATAAGGGAAATTAAAAGAGAGGAAAAATGATATGAATTTACCAAACAAACTTACAATGCTCAGAATAATACTTATTCCTGTTTTTGTTATTCTCTTTGAGTTTACAGAAATCCCAAATAATATGCTCTATGCAACAATTGTTTTTGCTCTTGCTGCCATAACAGACCAGCTTGACGGACATCTTGCAAGAAAAAATAATCAGGTGACAAGCTTTGGAAAGCTTGCTGACCCGCTGGCAGATAAGCTTTTGACAATTTCGGCACTAATCTGCTTTGTTGAAGCTAAAATTCCTTATCTTCCGGGTTGGGTTGTTATTTTAATTATTGCCCGTGAGCTTATCGTAACGGGAATCCGTATGATTGCCTTAACTGATAACACGGTTATCGCTGCGAGCGGATGGGGAAAGGCAAAAACTGTTTCTCAGCTTGTTACTATTATTGCCATAATGGTTGATATGTTCTTAAAAGATTTCGATCTTTCTTTGTTTGTCTGGGGTAGGGTTCCGGTTATGCTCATTCTCATAGTTATAATGGTTGCATTAACACTTATTTCAGGCATGGATTATGTAAAAAAGAACTGGGGACTGCTTAATTTTAAATAAAATACTTGACTTATATTGTAAAATATGATATTGTATACAAGAAATAACATTAGCCTATATTAAAAGGAGGATTTTTTAAATGGATATTTTTGAAACAGTAAAATCTGTAGTTGCAGAACAGTTGGGCGTCGACGAGAGTGAGATAACAATGGATTCTTCCTTCAATGATGACCTGGAGGCTGACTCCTTAGACATCGTTGAATTAATGATGGCTCTTGAGGATGAATTCAAGGTTGAAATCAGCGACGAGGATGCCGGCAAAATCTCAACAATCGGTGATGTTGTTGAATACATAAAAGACAGAGCTTAATTTTTAATTAAGGGGCGGGCAATTTTCTTTGCCCGCTTATTTTTTAAGGAGAATGAAATGAATTTCGGGTATGAATTTAAAGATAAAAAGCTTTTAAAGTGTGCCTTTACTCATATTTCTTACGCCAATGAGAATAATATTGAAAGTAACCAGCGTCTTGAGTTTTTGGGCGACAGCGTTTTGTCATTTGTGGTGGCAGCAAAGCTTTATGAACTTTACCCCAATTTTGACGAGGGAAAGCTGACGGAAATGCGTGCGGCATTGGTTTGCGAAAAATCTCTTGCGAAAAAAGCGGAAGAGATGGGCCTTTCGGAGGGTCTTGTCTTTGGAAAAAGTGAATCTAAAAGCAACGGCAGACGAAAAGCATCGATTCTTTGTGATACCTTTGAGGCTCTTTTGGGAGCAATATTTTTAGATGGCGGAACCCAAGAGGCAAGTGCGTGGGTGCTTGGGGTTTTCCGTGATGATTTTGAAAATATTCAATCGGTGGATTTGTCAAATTACAAATCAGAGCTTCAAAGCTATTACCAGAAAAAAGAAAAAAGACGGGGTCTTATTTCCTATAAGCTCATTGAGAAAAAAGGCCCTGACCATAATCCGCAGTTTAAGGTCTTTGTGTATGTTAACGATGTGTTAATGGGTGAAGGAGTTGGGCGGAATTTAAAATCAGCAGAGCAGCTTGCCGCAAAGATTGCTCTTGAGAAAGCTATGGGGAAGGACGGGGAAAATGAGAAAATATAATCTTCCCGTATTTATCCCCCATCTCGGCTGTCCTTACGATTGTGCCTTTTGCAATCAAAAGAAAATAACAGGGGCAAAGTCTGATGTGACCCCCGAAAATGTTGAGAAAACCATAGCGGAATTTTTAAGCACAACAGAGGAAAATTCCAAAATTGAAATTGCATTCTTTGGCGGAAGCTTTACGGGGATAGACATAAATTTACAGGAAGAGTTTTTAAAGACTGCCAATAAATTCCGTGACAGAATATGCGGAATAAGGCTTTCAACAAGACCTGATTATATAACGGAAGAAATCCTTGATTTGCTTTTAAAATACAATGTTACGGAAGTTGAATTGGGTGCGCAAAGCTCTGATGATGAGGTGCTTAAAATAAACCGCAGAGGCCATACCTTTTCAGATACCGTAAAATCCGCAAAAATGATAAAGGCGAGAGGTTTGGGACTTGGACTTCAGATGATGATTGGAATGGCAGGCTCAAACAAAGAAAAGGATATTAAAACCGCAAAGGATATAATCGCTTTATGCCCTGACTCAACAAGGATTTATCCGACTTTAGTCCTTTCGGGAACAGCCCTTGAAAAGATGGATTTTGAGCCGTATTCTCTTGAGATTGCGGCAGAGATTGCGTCGGAAATAATAGAATTGTTTCGAGAGAAAAATATAAAAATTCTTCGCATAGGCCTTCACGAAAGCGAGGAGCTTCGGAGCGGAAGTGTTATAAAGGGCCCGTATCACCCTGCATTTGGCGAGATTGCGGAAAGTCTCATATGGCGGAGAAAAATTGAGAAACTGATAGAAAAAGGTGACTTTGACGGAGCGGTTTATTGCCGAGGGTCGGAGGTTTCAAAGGTTGTGGGACATAAAAAGATAAATAAAATTTATTTTTATGATAAATACAAAATTAAAATAAAGCCCGTTATAAAGGGGGATAATAATGGATAAGAAGAAAATTGAAAGAATAAATTTTTTGGCAAAAAAATCAAGAGAAGAGGGACTTAATCCCGAGGAAAAAGAGGAACAAGCAAAGCTTCGTCGGGAATATATAGAGTCATTTAAAATGAGTCTTAGGTCACAGCTTGATAATATAGAATTTAAGGAGGATTAATTATGCCACACATAGTTGTTAAAATGTATAAAGGAAGAACAAATGAGCAAAAGAGCGAGCTTGCAAAAGCACTGGTTGAAACTGCAGTAAAGGTAACAGGAAGAGGTGCAGAGCATTTTTCTGTTGCAGTTGAGGATTATGATCCCGAAATTTGGACAGAGGAAGTTTATAACAAGGAAATTGTTGAGAAAATAGATACCGTATATGTTAAGCCGGGCTATGGTTCTCTTGCCGAAAATCAGGAATAATTAAGAAAATACTTGACCAAACCGTAAAATTAGGGTATTATATTTGTGTATGAGTTAAGAATATAAACATACTGATTTATATATGAAAGGCGTGATTTTTATGGCAGCAATAAAACAAAATGAACGCGGATATGTAAGAATTTCCAATACGGTTATAGCAAAGCTTGCAGGCTATGCAACAACATCCTGCTACGGAGTTGTTGGTATGGCTGCTAAAAGCAGTAAAGACGGTGTTGCGAGACTCCTTAAAATGGAAAACATTGATAAGGGGATTAAAGTTAAAATCGAAGATAACAAAATCAACATCTCCCTCTTTATTATTGTGGGATATGGAGTGAATATCCGAAGCATAGGCGAAACCATTCAGAGCAGTGTTAAATATCAGGTTGAAAAAGCTATCGGAATGGAAGTCGGCGATGTGACGGTTGTTATTGAAGGCGTCAGAGAATAGACAGTAAGAGGTGGTTAAATGAAAACAATAAATTCAGAGCTTCTTGCTCTTATGCTTCAATCTGCCGCAAATAACCTTAAGAATAATAAGAAGGCAATAAACGATTTGAACATATTCCCTGTGCCTGACGGTGACACGGGAACAAATATGAGTATGACCTTTGGGGGTGCTCTTTCTTCCATTTCCGGGAATAACGGAAACTGCGGAGAAAGGATTTCGGCCCTTTCAAAGGCGGCGCTTCGCAATGCAAGAGGAAATTCGGGTGTTATTCTGTCCCAGATTATAAGGGGACTTTCTCTGGGCGCAGGTACGGCGGAGGAGCTTTCTGTTGAAGTTATTAAGAACGCGGCAGTTATGGCGAGAAAATCTGCTTATGATGCAGTTATGAAACCAACAGAGGGAACAATCCTTACGGTTATCCGTCAAATGGCGGAGTTTGCTGAGGAAACTTATGAGAACTATACCGAGGCTGATGAATTTTTATATGCTTTGGTTAAAAGAGGTAATGAAAGCCTTGAATCCACCCCTGATATGCTCCCTGTTTTAAAGCAGGCAGGAGTTGTTGATGCAGGCGGAAAAGGCGTTATGGTGCTTTTCGAGGGTATGGAATATGCCCTTAAAAACGGAAAATCTATTGAAAGTCTTGAAAAAGATACGGCTTCAGCACAGGTTGTTAAAGCTGAAACTCCGGTTGATATTAAATTTATGTATTGCACAGAGTTTATTATCAATAAAACTGCTGACAGAAAAACCACGCAGTTTTCAGCCGCAATAAAGGATTTGGGCGACTGTATGCTGGTTATCGAGGACGATGAAATCGTTAAGGTGCATATTCATACCAATCATCCGGGAAAGGTTATTGAAGAGGCGATTAAACTTGGCGAGCTTACCAACCTTAAAATTGACAATATGAAGTATCAGCACGACGAAAATGTTTCCGAGGCTGAAAGTGAAAAAGCGGAAGAAAAACCGCAGACTCCCCCTGAAAAATACGGCTTTGTGGCAGTTTCGGCAGGGGACGGATTATCTGATGTGTTTAAAAGTCTTGGCGCAAACGAAATTGTTGAGGGCGGTCAGACCATGAACCCAAGCACCCAGGACATTTTGGATGCGGTTGATAAGGTTAATGCAGAAAATGTCTTTGTTCTTCCAAACAACAAAAATATAATTCTTGCGGCGGAACAGGTTGATGCATTGACTGATAAAAATGTCTTTGTTCTTAAAACAAAGAATGTCCCTGCAGGAATTTCGGCTATGATGGGCTTTGACAGTGACCTTGATCCACAGGAAAACCTTGATGCTATGATGGAAATGGCTGGGGGCGTAATTTGCGGACAACTTACCTTTGCGGCAAGAGACACAGAGGTTGACGGAGTTGAAATCCACGAGGGCGATATTATGGGTCTGTCACCAAACGGTATTGAAGTTGTCGGAGATGACCTTGAGGCTTGTACGGTAGAACTTGTTGACTCGCTGGTTAATGATGAGTCCGGAGTGATTTCAGTTTATTACGGCGCTGATGTCAGCGAAGAAGACGCAAACAAGCTTTTAGGGGAGCTTGAAGAAAAATACAGCGACCTTGATATTGCTCTTTATTATGGCGGTCAGCCCATATATTATTATATAATTTCAGTTGAATAATCGGGATGTAAAAAAAGTTTGGACCGCAGAAAAGAGATAAAATAAAAATAATTTTGTTAAAACAATGATGAAAAAACTCAAATTTTTTGAGTTTTTTCTAATATATAGTCTTTTCTGCTATGGACAAATGTCACCTCTCGGAGTACACCTGTACGCCTTTGGGATTCCATTTGCCCATTCCAAAACATTTTTTCCTATCCCGTTGAGCTATTACGGAGGTGGTAATATGAAACTTACGGATAATATTCAGTTTGTTAAAGGGGTTGGGGAAAAACGCGCCAAAACCTTTGAGAAGCTTGGCATAAAAACGGTTTCTGACCTTCTTTACCACCTTCCGAGAGACTATGAGGACAGGTCGGAAATAAAAAATATCTGCGACCTTATAGACGGGGAAAATGTTTGCATTTGTGCAAGACTCACTGCATCTCCCCGTTCATTTAAGAGTCGAAACCGTCTTATGGTGACCCAAACCACAGTTTCAGACGGCACGGGTATTATGAAAATAACCTGGTTTAATGCCAGATACATAGAAAATCAGCTTCAGGGGGATAAGGAGTTTGTTTTCTTTGGGAATGTGACCTATAAGGGCAGAAATGCGGAAATGGTCAACCCTGTTGTTGAAGTTTATGATAATAAGGGCAAAAAAACGGGCAGAATTGTGCCCATATATCCGCTGACATCAGGGCTTACCCAGTATAATCTCCGAACGGCGGTTGAAAATGTCCTTGAAAACCTTGATGAGAAAATTGAAAATACTGTCCCCGAGGGAATCTCAAAGAAATGCCTTATAATGGACACGGAAACGGCAATGCGGGAAATTCACCTCCCGAAAGATTTTGAGAGCTTTAAAAAGGCGAAATATTCCCTTTCCTTTGAGGAGCTTCTTGTTATGCAAACAGGTATCCAGATGCTTAAAGGGGACAGAAAGAAATATTTTGCGGAAAGCTTTTCCGATATTAAATGCGTGGGCGAGTTTGCAAGGTCTTTGCCTTTTGATTTAACCAATGCACAGAAAAGGGTTATTAACGAAATTTGTGCTGATCTTAAAAAGAATGTTCCTATGAACAGACTTGTTCAGGGGGATGTTGGCTCGGGAAAAACTGTTGTGGCAGCGGCGGCGATGTATTCGGCGGTCAGGTCGGGGTTTCAGGCGGCAATGATTGCCCCAACGGAAATTCTTGCAAAACAGCACTATAAAAGCTTTACCAAAATGTTTGAAGATAAGGGAATAAAAATTGCCCTGCTCACAGGGGGAAAAAGTAAGGCTAAAACGGAGACTCTTTCTATGATTGAAAGAGGCGAAATTGATATAGTTGTTGGAACTCACGCGGTTTTAACGGAAAATGTCAAATTTTCAAGACTTAATCTTGCGGTGACAGACGAGCAACACCGTTTCGGGGTTAAGCAAAGGGCAACGCTGTCTGAAAAGGGCAAAAATGTCCATACTCTTGTTATGACTGCAACGCCAATCCCCAGAACCCTTTCCCTGATTTTATACGGCGACCTTGATGTTTCGGTTATTGATGAGCTTCCGCCCGGGCGAAAAGAGGTTAAAACCTATGCTGTGGGCGAAAATATGAGAGGAAGAATAAATAAATTTATTGCCTCAAAAATTGCCGAAGGACGGCAGATTTATATAGTTTGCCCCCTTGTTGAGGAAAGCGAAATACTTACTGCAAAGGCTGTTACGGAGTATGCAGAAAGCCTTTCAAAGAGCGTCTTTTCTGATTATAGAATTGGTGTTCTTCACGGCAGAATGAAACCCAAGGAAAAGGATGCGGTTATGGAGAGCTTTGCAAAGGGTGAAACGGATATTTTAGTTTCAACAACTGTTATTGAGGTCGGAGTTGATGTTCCGAATGCATCTGTTATGGTTATAGAAAATGCGGAGCGGTTTGGATTGTCCCAGCTCCATCAGCTTCGCGGCAGAATAAGGCGAGGTGTAAACGAGGCGTTTTGTATTCTTTTTTGCAAGTCAACGGGTGAAGTTGCAAAAGAGCGAATGAAAATAATGCAGGAAACCAATGACGGCTTTAAAATTTCTGAAAAAGACTTGATTTTGAGAGGACCGGGCGAATTTTTTGGGGTAAAACAACACGGTCTTCCCGAGCTTAAAATTGCCAACCTTTCAGAGGATATGGAAATCTTAAAAATGGCAGGAATGGCGGCAGAGGAGATTCTTGAAGGCGACAGAGAGCTTATGCTTCCCGAAAACCAAAACCTTAAGAAAAGAGTAATGAAACGCTATGAAGAAGTGGGCGGAAAAGGTATTCTGAATTAAAGGCTGTCATTTTATGACAGCCTGTTTAATTTAAGTTGTTAAAATATTGACAAGAAGGCAGAAATATTATATAATTTAATGGATAATAAGCGGAAGGAAAAATCAGATGAACG
>JAZRTD010000049.1:0-13706 GCA_045651845.1 Clostridia bacterium
ATAAAATAGCATAGTAAGAGAAGCAACAACCCCTCTTATGCAGGAAATATGTATTGAATTCATTCCAAAGGTGGCAAGATTGTTAACAAATATACAGGACGTCCCCCACAAAATCCCTGCAAGAATTATATATACAAATGATATTTTCTTCATTATTTTTCCTTTTCCGTTGTATTCTTAAATTTTATATTTCTTCTTTAATTATTCATCTTACGGGCATCTGCCTATCCCCTGTGCCCAAAGACACGCACCGCAGGTGGGAAATTCATTAAACATACAATCTGTGCTGTTTTTAAGTCTGTCGTCACAGCCGTCGCATATTGTGCAGTCCGGAAAGTCAAAATTCCTCACTCTTTCCCGAAATGACAAATATTCATCGCTCTTCCATATTAAGTCAAGAGGACTTTCGTTTACATTCCCAAAGGATTTGCAGATAACCTCCCGTTTTTCCTCATAAAAATATGTATAAGAGCTATGGAGAAGCTGCATACAAGGCATAACCTCCCCATTCCATTTAACAAAACAATTATTCTCCGTAATAAATGGACAGCAATTGAGTTTCCTCTGATAAGAATGAGTAAAATCAACCCTTTTCTGTTTGCCAATCATAAAACCGCTGTCATAACACGACTCCTTTGTTTTAAGCGGAGATGAGGGAACGGCATAGCTTAAATTGATAAAATCAAAGCCAATACGGTCAGCAAAATCATTGATTTTTTTCACTTCATCAATATTATCCTGCATAACAACATAAGTCAGTCCCGTTTCACAGTTTTTCTTAATTTTATGGAAATACTTTAGATTTTCCGTAATTCTATCAAATCTTGAACCGATATGAATTTTTTCATAACCCTCTCTGTCAAAACCGTCAACGGATACCCAAAGTGTATCAAGCCCTGACTCTATAAGGCTTTCAGCCATTTCCCTCTTAAGCATCGTTGCATTTGTCAAAAGCTCTGTTTTTATATTTCTTTGAGAAAACTTTCGAATCATTTGGGTTATATTATTATGAAGCAAAGGCTCACCCATACCGCCAAACATCACCGACTTGACAGAAAAATCAACAGTTATCCCCTTAAGCAAATTTTCAAAGGTTTCATCTTCCATAAAGCCCGACTTTTCGTCAATCCAGTTATGACGAAAACACATACTGCAATTTAAGTTACAGGCAGATGTTGGTTCAATATACAGTTTTCCGATGTCATATGACATTTATATCACATCCAGTATAATTTTAAAAATCGTCCGTAATAAGCGGATTTGACTTGCAGACACATTTATAATATACCCAACTATTCCCGGTGTCAAGTCCTTTTTTAAAAAACCGGACCAATTCCGCATAGATTTTTGTATTGACTTTAACTCATAACTGGTATATAATCAATTAAGAAAACAAACATTTATAAGGCAATGGCTCTTATAATTTCAAAAGGAGCAAAAATATGAAATTTTCAGTTGGATATCAGGTGATGGCAACTTCATCATATATGGAATATATTGCGGAAAATAAAGACTTTATTTATGAGATGTATTTTTCCTGGGGGGATATCCCTAATGGCAGAAACAGTATGCTTTTAAACCGTGAGCTTTACCCCTGGCAGGCACAACAGAAACAAATTGAAGATTTGGCTTATATCTCAAAAAACGGCATCAAGCTCAATCTTTTACTGAACGGAAACTGCTACGGGGAAAACAGTCAGGCACGAAGCTTTTTTGTTAAAATAGGTGAAACTATCGATTATATCGCCTCCTCTTTCGGTCTTGCATCAATAACAACAACATCTCCCCTCATTGCAAAGTTTATTCACGAAAATTTTGAGGGAATAGATGTCCGCGCCTCCGTGAATATGAAGGTTGGCAGCATTATGGGAATGGAATATATTTCTGATTATTTTGACAGTTTTTATATGCAAAGGGAATATAACAGAAATATTGAAAAAATAAAAGAGCTTAAAGATTGGTGCGATAAAAACAAAAAAGGCTTATATATGCTTGCAAACAGCGGTTGTTTAAACGATTGCTCCGCGCATACTTTTCACGATAATCTTGTTTCTCACGAGGCGGATATTGCTAAAATGGATAATGCTTATGAGTTTAGTGGAATTTGCCGTGAGCATCTTTTAAAGAAAGAAAACAGAGTTTCAATTTTAAAAGACTCAAACTTTGTCCGCCCTGAAGAAATTCACCTTTACGATGAATATTTTAATGGGGCAAAGCTTGCAACAAGAGTCAGCCAAAACCCAATCCGTACATTAAAGGCATACATAAGCGGAAAATACAGCGGTGCTATAACCGACCTTTTAGAGCCAAATCACAGCGGTCTATTTTACCCTGATATAATCGAAAACAGTAAAATCCCCCAGGGGTTTGCCGAAAAGGTTATGACCTGCAATAAGAAATGTAATGATTGCGGTTACTGTCAAAAAGTTCTGGATAATGCAATCATAACTCTTGACTCTGAAATATAAAAATAAAAAATCCTGCAAAATATGCAGGATTTTTTATTTAATACGAAAATAACAGAGCATCCCTGCTCTGTTATAAATTTGTAGAATTTTTGATTTTAACAATCCGCCTAAAAAACTGGTTTGATTATTTCTCTTCCAAACCAAAACGCTTTCTAAACTTATCAACGCGTCCGCCTGTGTCAACAAGCTTCTGCTTACCTGTATAGAAAGGGTGACACGCAGAACATATTTCGATTGAAATATTCTCCTTTGTTGAACCTGTTTCTATAACATTACCGCAAGCACATCTGATAACAGTCTGCTTATAATCGGGATGTATTCCTGCTTTCATCTATTTCACCTCTTTCTTTAGAGTGTTCTAATCTACATTAGCTTATATAGTATATCACAAAAAAAATGTAAAGTCAAGACATTTTTTCAAATTTTATATCGGTTTTTTTCTTCCTCTTTTTACCTGAAATTATCCTTTAAAACCCTCATAAAGTTCTCACCGAGAATTTTTTCTATAAGCTTTTCTCCGTAATTTCTTTTCTCCATAAGTTCAATCAGTTTCCCAACGCTTTCAATCCCTGTCATCCCTTTAGGCAGGCTTTCAATTCCGTCAAAATCCGAACCAAGACCAACATTATCCTCTCCGCGAAGACTCAAGATATATTCAATATGCTCAAGAATTTTTTCAATACTGCATTCCTTTGTTTCGCTTAAAAATTCAGGATAAAAATTAATACCGATAACTCCGTTTAAGTTGATAATTTCCTTAATTTGCCCGTCAGACAAATTTCTCTTATGATGACAAAGACTCTTGATATTTGAATGAGATGCAATAAATGGTTTACGGCAACACCGCGCCACATCCCAAAACCCTTTTTCGGATATGTGAGACACATCAATAACCATACCGCTTTCGTTCATTTTTCTTACAACACTTTTCCCGAAATCAGTAAGACCGTCCCCCGAAATATCACCTATTCCTCCGCAAAGTTCATTGTCATAATTCCAGGTAAGGGTCAAAATCCGCACTCCAAGATTATAAAAATAATCCAAATTTTCAATTTCCCCCTCAAGGGCTTCCCCGCCCTCTATGGCTAGGATTGAAGAATATCTTCCTTTACCAATATCGGCATATTCTTGAATATTAGATATTCCGCATTTTTCTGTTTCTTCTCTATACTTTAAAATCAGCTTTTCAATGTGGCTTTTAGGACTCTCTGAAATGCTTTTTCTGTCAACAAATGCCGCAAATACCTGCGTATATTTTTCGTAATCCGACATTCTCTTAAAGTCTATGTGGCAATTATTTTCTTTTAAACTTTGGTTTGTTTCATATGTTTTACTTACAGTATCCGAATGGGCATCAAATATGCCAAGTTTCACTAATAATTCACTCCAAACGCATCCTCAATATGCTCAATCTTTAAAGGCTCAAAGCAATCTCCTGAAAAAACACCAAACACTTCAATAACATCAAATCTAAAGTCTGTTTGGGGATTTTTTTCATAAATGTATCTGGTTGCAGTTTCAATTATTTTCTTCCTTTTCTTATAATCAATCGCTTCTGCCGGTGTCCCGAATTCATCATTTTGCCGTGTTTTAACCTCAATAAAAACTGTGGTTTTCTTCTTTTGGGCAATTATGTCTATTTCGCCTTTTCCCGACACAAAATTTCTTTCAAGTATTTTATATTTATTCTCAATAAGATACTTTGAGGCGATCTCTTCCCCTGTGTTTCCCACTATTTTATTATATTTCATCATTTCGCCTTACCTAAAACTTTATCCGTCATAAAGCTTTTTCTATGAACAACGCTTACTCCGTATTGCTGAATTGCTTCCATATGTGCTTTCGTTCCATATCCTTTATGCTTTGCAAAACCATACTGGGGATACTCTTTATCAAGCTCTGTCATAAGTCTGTCTCGGCTGACCTTTGCAAGGATAGATGCCGCCGCAATAGTTTGGGATTTCGCATCGCCTTTTACAATATATGTATACGGGAAACTAAAGGGAATATTATCATTTCCGTCAATAAAAATATGTTCAGGCTTAACCGAAAGACCCTTTACTGCGTTTTCCATAGCCTTGTGGGTTGCCTGTCTTATATTAATACTGTCAATTATTTCGGGTCCGCAAAACTGAATTGAATAAGCAATTGCATTCTCAATTATAACATCAAAAAGCTTTTCCCTTTTCTTTTCCGTAAGCTTTTTCGAGTCATTTATTTCGTCTATAATAAGACCTTTTGGAAGTATCACCGCTGCCGCACAAACAGGTCCCGCAAGAGGCCCTCTTCCTGCCTCGTCTATTCCTGCAATAAGAGTTTTTCCTGTTTCATAAATGGAATTCTCAAATTCTAACATAAATTTCCTCCTAAAAAATGCCGACAAAGTCGGCATTTCAATCTTTTAGTTTATAGGTGGTGTTTCAAGTGATATATTTCCTATTTTTGCACTTCTGAAATCGTCTAATACAAGATTTGAAGCACGGAGCATATCAATTCTGCCCCCCGAAACAATACAGCCTCTTTTCTTCCCGATAAGCTCCAGAAGTTCATAGCTTTCAATCTCTTCAAAGCCTTCGTCGAGCTTATATCTCTGTGCAAGATTTTCGGGATAGTTATTTTTGAGGTAGTCAACAAGATAAAAAGCAAGCTCTTCTATATCCATTATCTCATCCTTGATACCGCCTGTAAAAGCAATTCGCTTTGCCGCTTCCTTATCCTCAAACTTGGGCCATAAGATACCCGGCGTATCAAGAAGCTCATACTTTCCCGCAATCCTTATCCACTGTTTTGCCTGAGTGACACCGGGACGGTTCCCTGTTTTTGTTGCAGCTCTTCCCGAAAGCTTATTTATAAAGGAAGATTTTCCAACATTAGGGATTCCTGCCACCATCATTTTAATTGCATGGCGCTGTATCCCTCTTGCCTCGTCACGCTTAAACTTATCCGCAAGAACCCTTTCAAGCTCCTTATCTATGTTTTTAAGCCCCTGTCCGCTTAAGCTGTTGATTTCAACAGCAGAAATCCCCTTTGACTTAAACCAGGAAATCCATTTCTTGTTGGTTTCGCTGTCCGCCATATCGCTCTTATTAAGCACAACAATTCTTGGCTTATTCCCGACAATTTTATCAATTTCGGGATTTCTTGATGATAAAGGGAGTCTTGCATCAACAAGTTCAATCACAACATCAACTAATTTTATATTTTCCTTAAGCAAACGGCGGGTTTTCGCCATATGCCCCGGAAACCATTGTAATTCCATAATAATTCCTCTTAATCTAACAATCCAATATTGCCGATGGGCCAAAATCTAAATACTGCGTGACCCATAATTTCATCTTCTGTAAAAATACCAAGATTTCGGCTGTCACTGCTATTCTCACGGTTGTCACCCATAACAAATACCTCGTCCTCGCCTAAAACAATAGGATTTTCTCTGCTATACTTAGTAGGGTCTATATTGTGTGAGGTATAAAACATTAGTCCGTGAAGCACTGTTTTTCCCTTAATATAATCTTCTTCAATTAATTCATCATTAACATAAACAAGATTTGTAAACGGGTCAATATATATTGTATCCCCTTCTGTGGCAATTACTCTCTTAACAAGAGGCCCTTGCGGGTGTCTTTCTGTATCAACAATAACTATGTCACCCTTTTCGGGGGTATACATAAGCTTATTGACATAAAGTCTGTCACCGTGGTTTAAGGTATTTTCCATACTTGCCCCTTCGACCAACGCAAGAGTCATTACAAAAGTTCTTAAAACAAGCGCAACAACAACCGCAACAGCAATCGCTTCAACCCAATCTAAAAGTTCCTTTCTCCAGCCTGTCTTCCATTTACTTACTTTTCCTGAAGGCTCTTTGGTATTTTCAACCTGATTAAAGTTTTCTTCATTTATAATATTATCTTCATTCGGATTCTGCATAACAAGTCCTCCTTCATCGTATAAATCAAATGGTGATTATGAACCCATAACCACCATTGACTGATTTCCTATTAAATTTTTTCCTTAACCTTAGCAGCCTTACCAACTCTGTCTCTGAGATAGTAAAGTTTAGCTCTTCTGACTTTACCGCGACGGGTAACTTCAATATGGTCAACTTTAGGTGAATTCATTGGGAATGTTCTTTCAACACCAACACCGTAAGAAACTCTTCTTACTGTGAATGTTTCCTGAATTCCGCCGTGATTTTTCTTAATAACGGTTCCTTCAAACATCTGAATTCTTTCTCTTGAACCTTCTGTAACCTTAACATATACGCGGATGGTGTCACCAATGTTAAATTTTGGAAGGTCTGTTCTGATTTGTTCCTGTGTAATTTGTTCTAAAATGTTCATTTTATACATCCTTTCATCTGAGGATATTCTTGCAAACTCCCAACCAGAAAGGGGTATACAGCGGACTATCCCGTAAATAACTTCTAAATTATAGCACACATTTTTCGTAAATGCAAGCCTTTTTTTAAATTTTTTTGAAAAATTTTCAATTTTTTTAAAAAAACTCTTGACAAAGTAGTTTTAAAGTGGTATCATTTTTTAGGTAAAGCAGAAGTTTTCCGCTTCTCCCCTTCGCAGTTTGATGCAAAAGGGCTTTGATTCATTTGATATTTATTTCATTTGTTTTTTGTGCGGAAGCTATGCTCTCGCGCTTTTTTTGTGTAAAAAGGTGCTGATATTTTTTTGGAGGTGTTCTCACATAGCTAAACAAGATTTGATGATCAACTCAGAAATCAAGGACGCTGAAGTCAGACTTATCGGTCCTGAAGGTGAGCAGCTTGGTATTGTTTCCAATAAAGATGCTCAGCGTATTGCCGACGAACATAATCTCGACCTGGTTAAAATTGCCCCTCAGGCAAAGCCACCGGTTTGCAGAGTTATGGACTACGGTAAACACAAGTTTGAACTTGCTAAAAAAGAAAAAGAAGCTCGCAAGAATCAGAAGGTTGTCAGCATTAAAGAGGTGCGTCTCAGCCCTAATATTGATGAGCACGATTTCAACACTAAAGTCAACCAGGGTATTAAATTTTTAAAAGCCGGAGACAAAGTTAAGGTTTCTGTTCGTTTCAGAGGACGTGAGATTACTCATTCTTCCTTAGGAAAGGACCTTCTTCTCCGTGTTCAGGATGCTATGGCAGAAGTTGGTGTTGTCGAAAAAGGCATCAAGCTTGAGGGAAGAAATATGGCTATGTTTGTTATCCCTAAAAAAGTATAACATTTTATCGGTCAAACCGAAACATTTTACGGAAGGAGACTTAAAATTATGCCTAAAATAAAAACACATAAAGGGGCAGCTAAGCGTTTTGGCGTTACTAAAAACGGCAAAGTAAAAAGAGGTAAGGCTTTCAGAAGTCACATTTTAAACAAGAAGACTACTAAGAGAAAGAGAAAACTCAGAAAGCTCGGTTATTTGTCTAAAGCTAACCAGGCTACAATCAAGAGTATGATACCTTACAAATAAGATTTGATTTTCAGAAAGGAGCCTTATTGATATGGCAAGAGTTAAAGGTGCTATGCACACGCGTAAAAGACGCAAGAAGATATTAAAATTGGCAAAAGGTTACAGAGGTGCCAAGAGTAAGTTATATAAAACAGCCAACCAGGCTGTTATGAAATCTCTCGTTTATGCTTATCGTGACAGAAAAGCTAAGAAAAGAGAATTCAGACAGCTTTGGATTGCTAGAATCAACGCTGCTGCTCGTATGAACGGCATCAGCTACAGCCAGTTTATGAACGGCCTTAAAAAGAACGGTATTGAAATCAACAGAAAGATGCTTTCTGAGATTGCAATTTCCGATCCTGCCGCTTTCACAAAGCTTGTTGAAAAAGTTAGATAAATTATTTTGTAAAAAGTTATACCCTCGCATGGGTATAACTTTTTGCGATTTTAAATGAGGGATATTATGGAATTTTTTGTAAGATTATTTGACCCCATTAACGATTTTTTGGGGAGTATATACGAAAACTTAATATTGTATTTTCAACATATAAAACTTGATGATGCCCTTGCTTTTTTCTGTAAATACCATCTGCTTATCTGTTCTCTGATTTTTTTCCTTATGCTCGTTTACTTTTGCACTTTTGACAAATCCAAGAGCTACTTAAGTTTCAGGGAACCGTGGAATATTATTATTGTTTTGGTCTTTATCCCTATATATATGACCTTATCAGAAAAAAATATGAATCTTAGTACGGTTGGGCTTGGCACAGTTCCCATTCATTCATTTATTCTTCTTATTATCGCCTATCTTTACGGCCCATTGATGACAGCTGCATTCGGGGGACTTGAATATATTTTATCATATATTAATAACCCCAACTCACCTTTGATGATAAGTTTATTTTTTGTATATGCAATAGGCGGGTTAATTCACGGTTGGATTTTATACGAAAAAAAGATATCACTTTGGCGATGCGCTCTTGTGAGATTTTTATCAATTCTTCTGTGTAACGTTATTCTTATCTGTTTTGTTCGCGCAGGAGTTTACGGTGATCCAATCAGTATAACAATACCCTCTGCACTTACATCCGGTATTATTCAGCTTCCTATCCAGACAGTTATCGGATATGTCGCTTTGCACATTACTCAATATTTGGTAGAGAATTTAAATTTCAAACGGTATTAATATGGTAAAATTTATTTCAAGTCGGGACAATAAAATAATTAAACTGTTAGTCTCTCTACAAAAGAAAAGCGGGAGAATGAAACACTCTCTGTTCATTGCAGAGGGCAAACGGTTATGCAATGAAGCTTTTATATGGGCAAAAGATAAAATAGAATTTATTGTTGTTTCCGACACATTTTATAAAGAAAACAATGCCGATTTAAACGGCACAGATATATATATACTCCCTGATGATTTATTTTTAAAAATCAGTGATACTGAAACACCGCAGGGAATTATCTGCGTGTTAAGATATGATTTAGTTACTTTTTCCTCATCAGTTTCTGATAATGTTTTAATTCTTGACGGAGTTTCAGAGCCGGGGAATATGGGAACTATTTTAAGAACTGCAGAAGCAATGGGATTTTCTGATATTTATATTACAAAAGGTTCTGCGGATATTTATAGTCCAAAGGTAATCCGTTCAACTATGGGCGCGGTTTTCAGGCTTAATTTCCATTTCGAGGATAATTACGATTTTGTTGACGATCTTAAAGAAAAAGGTTATAAAATTATAACAACCGCACTTCGTGATTCTATTGACCTTGAAGAAACATCTGTTTATTCCAAAAATGCAATTGTTATTGGTAATGAAGCAAACGGTGTTTGTGATGAAGTTATGGAAAAATCGGATATAATTACAAGGATCGAGATGGCAGGTAATGCTGAATCCCTTAATGCCGCAGTTGCCGCAGGAATTGTTATGTATAAATTTTCTAAAAGGGGTGAATAGTTATGTCGTTACTTCACGAAATCTGGCTATGCGAATTTTGTCACTATGACCCGGAAAATATTTATAAATATATCAACTTTTTTGGTTCAGCCGAAAACGCATATAACGCAAAAGCATCAGATTATAAAAAATCCGAATACTATTCCCATCTTAAGAAAATACTTAAAGCAAAGAAATCTTTAGACACCGCCGAAAAACTTATTGAGGAATGTAAACGTCTTGACATTCATATAATGTCAATTAATGACGAGGATTATTCCAATTATTTAAGAAACAGCTATCTCCCTCCCCGTCTGCTTTTTATAAAAGGCGAACGGTTTAATTTTAACGATTATCTTTTTGTAAGTATTGTTGGAAGCCGTGCATCATCCCGTCCCGGTAGAATGATGTCAAATCAGCTGGGCCGTGACCTTGTTAAATGCGGAATTATTGTTGTCAGCGGACTGGCTGTGGGGATTGACGCTGAGGCCCAAAGAGGTGCCATTGAGGGCGGCGGCAGAACCGTTGCATTTTTATCAGGCGGTGTTGACAAAGTTTATCCCGCCGAAAACCGCAGATTATATGACCAAATTATTGAAAACGGGGCTGTTATTTCCGAGCGTCCGCCCGGAACTGTCGGAAGAGATTATTTTTATCAGCAAAGAAACAGAATTATGGCGGGGATTGCCCACGGCGTCGTTGTGGTTGAAGGCACTATAAAAAGCGGAACTTCAATTACCATTAAACACGCTACGGATTTTTCAAGGGACATTTTCGCTGTCCCAGGAAGTCCTATGTCTGAGCAATATGATTTGCCAAACTCACTTATCCGTGACGGAATTCCTCCCGTTTTGAGCTTTGAGGACATTATCCGTCAGTACGATACCCGAGAGGACTGTATCCCTCTTTTGGAAAACGGAATAAAACTTCTAAAAAAACCCGAGGAAGCATTTTCGGCAACTCTTGATTATGACTTTGATATTGAAGATGAAAAGATTATAAAATATCTTCAAAGTTGCGGAGATGCACAGCTCCCCGATGACATATCCTCAAATTGCAATATTCCTATTCACACTGTTTCAAGTAAACTTACTATGCTTATGATAAGCGACATTGTTATTCAGGAACCGGGAAACAAATATATACTGACAAGGAGGGACCTTTTTTGACACAAAAGGATACAAAGAAAAAGACATTGGTTATTGTTGAGTCCCCTGCAAAGGCAATGACAATAAAAAAATATTTAGGCTCAAGCTATAACGTTGTGGCCTCAATGGGACATCTTCGCGACTTACCCAAAAGCCAGCTTGGAATTGATATTGAAAACGACTTTGAGCCTCGTTATATTACCATAAGGGGAAAAGGCGACCTTATTTCAAAACTGAAACGCGATGCGAAAAATTCATCAAAAGTCCTTCTTGCAGCCGACCCTGACCGTGAGGGTGAAGCAATTTCCTGGCATCTTGCAAGTCTGCTTGATATTGACCAGAGTTCGCTGTGCCGTATTACCTTTAACGAAATAACAAAAACAGCGGTTAAAAATGCCATAACACAGCCAAGGACTATTGATATGGACCTTGTTGATTCTCAGCAGGCACGCCGTGTTCTTGACAGAATTGTGGGTTATCAGATAAGCCCCCTTTTATGGAAAAAGGTTAAAAAGGGGTTAAGCGCGGGCCGTGTTCAGTCCGTTGTTACAAAGCTTATCGTTGACCGTGAGCGTGAAATTAACGCATTTAATGAGGAAGAATACTGGACAATTGATGTAAAGCTGGCTAACAATAAGGGTAAAACACCGTTTATCGCCAAATATTATGGATTGCTTGGCGGAAAAAAAGCAAATATATCCAACGAAACCGATGCAAATAAAATTGTTGATGAATTAAAGGATGCAGAATATATTGCAACCTCTGTTCAAAAGAGCGAGAAATTGCGTAATCCTGCTCCTCCGTTTACAACGAGTACACTTCAGCAGGAAGCTTCAAGAAAGCTTGGTTTTACTACAAAGAGAACTATGCTTGCCGCTCAGCAGCTTTACGAGGGGGTTACCCTTAAGGGGGTTGGCTCTGTGGGTCTTATAACATATATGAGAACTGACTCTTTAAGAATTTCCGCCGATGCTCAAAGAGAATGCAGAAATTACATTGAGTCTGCCTATGGCAGCGGGTATCTTCCAAAATCACCTCGTTTATATAAATCAAAAAAGGGTGCTCAGGATGCTCACGAAGCAATAAGACCAACCTCAATGCAGTTTAACCCTGAGGCAATAAAGGATTCGCTAAAACCTGATTTATACAAGCTTTATAAGCTTATCTGGAACAGATTTTTAGCCAGCCAGATGTCAAGTGCTGTTTTGGATACTGTCAAAATTGACATAACCGCAAATGACAAGCACGCTCTTGTTGCAACAGGTTCAATAACTAAATTTGATGGTTTTACGGCGGTTTATGTTGAGGGTAAGGATATTGAAGAAGAAAAGGAAGGAAAAATTCCTTCCGTTATTGAGGGCGAACAGCTTTCATTTAAGGATATTGACCCAAGGCAACATTTCACTCAGCCTCCTCTTCGCTACACCGAAGCATCTTTGGTTAAAACTATGGAAGAATACGGAATTGGCAGGCCGAGTACCTATAACCCAACCATTACAACCATAACAAGCCGAGGCTATGTTGCAAGAGAGGGTAAATCCCTTTACCCCACAGAACTTGGAACAATAGTTACTGATCTTATGGCTGACCATTTTAAAGATATTGTTGATGTTGGATTTACTGCCGATATGGAAGATAAGCTTGACACTGTTGAAGACGGCAACTCAAAATGGGTTGATGTTATAAGCGAATTTTATACTCCATTCAAAAACACTCTGTCCGAGGCGGAAGAGAAAATCGGTAATATTGAAATTGCTGATGAAATTTCGGATATTCCTTGCGACAAATGCGGTCGTATGATGGTATACAAGCAGGGCAGATTTGGTAAATTTTTGGCTTGCCCGGGTTATCCGGAATGTAAAAACACCAAATCCCTCACTCCTGAGCTTAATGTTCCTTGTCCGAACTGCGGAAGTAAGGTTCAGGTAAGAAAATCCAAAAAAGGTGCAACCTATTACACCTGCGAAAAGGGTACAGATTGTTTTATTTCCTGGGACGAGCCGACAAACGAAAAATGTCCTGATTGCGGAAGTATTCTTATGAAACGCAGACCGTTTCGGGGCAGAGGTCCTATAAAATATGTTTGCTTTAACGAAAATTGCAAATATGAGATGACCCCGTCAAAAAAATAACTATGCAAAAAACCACAATGATAAAAATCATTGTGGTTTTTTAATTTACCTTATTTTTATAAAGACGCTTTTAGAGCATCAACCTTATCAAGCTTTTCCCAAGGGAGGGAAACATCTTCTCTGCCGAAATGGCCGTATGCAGCTGTCTGTTTGTAAATCGGGCGTCTTAAATCAAGAGTTCTGATTATTCCGCTTGGACTTAAGTCAAAATTCTTATAAACGATCTCGCAAAGTTTTTCCTCCGATACCGCACCTGTCCCAAAGGTATCAATACGGAGCGAAACAGGCTGAGCAACGCCTATTGCATAAGCAAGCTGAACCTCACAGGATTTCGCAAGACCTGCTGCAACAATGTTTTTTGCAACATAACGGGCAGCGTAAGCCGCACTTCTGTCAACCTTTGTCGGGTCCTTTCCGGAAAATGCACCGCCGCCGTGACGAGCATATCCGCCGTAGGTGTCAACAATAATCTTTCTTCCTGTGTGACCTGAGTCACCCTGAGGACCGCCGATTACAAATCTGCCTGTTGGGTTAATATAAATCTTTGTTTCATCATCCATAAGTTCACTTGGGATTATTGGC
>JAZRTD010000050.1:0-1389 GCA_045651845.1 Clostridia bacterium
CCACCTTGAAAGGATGTGATAGGAT
The DNA here is from genome assembly GCA_045651845.1 of Clostridia bacterium. Lineage (GTDB taxonomy): Bacteria > Bacillota > Clostridia > Monoglobales > Monoglobaceae > SIG454. The sequence goes on from JAZRTD010000050.1 coordinate 26, forward strand.
ATGAAGAAAATTCAAATTGAGCAAGACTTGTTTGTTCAGATGGTTAAGTATTTTTATAGTGATGAGCTTGGCTTTGATGATGGCGATGTATGCGAGCTTTATCACGATATTAAAAAAGGGATTGATAAAAAACTTGATGCTATCTCAAAACGAAGTTATTACACTAAATATAAAACCGCTGATACACCGGAAGAAAGAGAAAAGGCAAGGCTGAAATACCTTGATGCGGTTGGAATGCACGAAGATTTCAGATATTAATTTCACCTAAATTGCAAAAACGGGAATGTGGCACATCCACGTCAAGGTTACTAAAGGAAAGGAGATTTTTACAATGAAAGAAAGATTTATGGAAAACGGAATTGAGTATGTAAGATGCGGAAATTATTACATACCGAACTTGACGGTGCTGGAGTGTAAACACGAAATCGGCAAGTACGGAAGGTTAAGAAGAAAGCATTTGAAATCAAGCAAACCTTGTCAGTATAGCACACTTTTGATGACCGGAAAACTGTTTGAGCATCTGCACGAAATTGACGTTCAGGCGCAAGAAATCTTAGACCAATTTATCAAAAAGGCTGAGAAAACTGCTCCTGATAAAGCGACTCAGCAGATGGCGTGGGTTGGTCATATGAACAACGCAAAGGCGTGTGCAGAGGAAATTATCTTAAGCGAGATAATTTATATTTAATGTTGTAACAAGCACTGAATTTGGCATTACAAATTCGATTTTTAAGGGATACCCCTAACACCCCAAACACGAAAGGAGGCGGCAAGATGCGTAACAGAACAAAGACTTTTTCTGTAAGGCTAAGTGAGCAGGAATATGAAACCTTAAATAAGGCAATAGCAAAAACAGGGCTTACAAAGTCAGCTTTTATAAGAACAGTTGCAAGTGGATATTTACCCAAACCACGACCGCCAAACGGCTATGATGGAATGGTGTCAGAACTAAGCGAAATTGCCACCAACATTTATTCCGTTTCAAATGGTATGTTAAATACAGATAAGATTGACACCACATTTTTGAAAAGTCAGGCACAGCGATTGGACAAGGTGATTTTACAAATCAACACCTTCTTCACCGTTCCTGATAAAATCAAAGGAGGCGATATAAAATGGCAACAACAAAAATATGGGACATAAAAGGAAGAGTTGATTCTTTGATAAACTATGCTGCCAATCCCGAAAAGACAGACGGAAATAAATATAGCGAAAAGCAAATACAAGCTCTCCACGATGTTATGGATTATGCTTCCGATGATTATAAAACGGAACGAAGCTTATATGTATCGGGCGTTAATACAACGCCCGATATGGCAAAGAAAAAGATGCACCAAACAAAGCTCCGTTATGGTAAGACGGAT
>JAZRTD010000051.1:0-2479 GCA_045651845.1 Clostridia bacterium
GGCATAGGTAACCTTATCGGCAGGAGCAAAGGAATTTTCTGTCATACCGTTAACAAGACCGCCTTCCCAGCAATAGGATATAAACCGCTCCGCCCAATAACCTTCCTGAACATCTTCAAAGGGCATCGACTTTATTTCATATCCCTCCTCAAACCCAAGAGTTCTCGCAAGAAGAGTTGCCGCCTCGCCCCTCGTTATTTCTTTTTCGGGAAGGAAAAGCCCATCCTCATAGCCTGCAACAACGCCGATTTCCGAAAGGTAATCCACCGCCTCAAAAGCCTATGAATTTTCCTTAACATCAGGATACGCTTTTGCAAACACATCAAGGGTCATAAAAAGCATAATAACCGCTGTTATTGCCAAAAATGCGTTTTTCCGTATCATCGCTTTATCTCTCCTTGATTTATTTTAAGTGATATTTTCCTACAATATCACTTATATCAATAATACTATAAAACGACAAATTTTTCAATACCTTTATTTTGTAATTTATGTTAATTTATGGTTACAAAATTATGACAAAATGTTTTAAAACCTGAGTTTTTCCTTAAGCCCGCTGTATCTTCTTGATACACTGTTGTTTTCCACATATCGTTTTATGAGATCCTCGCTCCCCACCAGAACAACCACTTTTTTCGCTCTTGTTATTGCTGTATACAAAAGATTTCTCGCCATAAGAGGTCTTGGAACATCCCAGATTGGAATTACAACAATATCAAACTCGCTACCCTGGCTTTTATGCACAGTTACAGCGAAAGCGTGTTCAATTTCATCAAGCTGATTAAAATCGTAAACCGCAGTTCTGTCATCATAGCAAACCGCCATTCTTTTTGTTCTGTGGTCAATTGATGTGACAAACCCCACATCTCCGTTAAAGACTCCGTCACCCTCTTCGCTTCCATCATTCTTTTTCCAATGTATGTTATAGTTATTTTTAACGCTCATAACCTTGTCCCCCAGACGATAGGTACAATGAGCAAGTGTCTTTTCAGCCTTTCCTGCTTCAACAGGATTTAAAACGCTTTGCAAAAGACTGTTTAAAACTCTGACACCTGTTTCAGTTTTTTTAGACGGGCAAAGGACCTGTATTTGCGCAATACTGTCAACCCCATAAAACTTGGGCAGACGGTTTTTGCATAAATCTGCAATTGTATTGCATATTTCTTCAGCACTTCCCCTTGGCAAAAAGAAGAAATCATTGTCCTTTTCCGAAAGATAGGGATATTCTCCGTTATTGATTTTATGGGCATTAACAACAATCATACTTTCCCGTGCCTGACGAAAAATTTCCGTAAGCTTGATGCAAACAAAGCTGTCGCTTTCAATTATATCCTTTAATACATTCCCTGCCCCGACAGAGGGGAGCTGGTCAACATCTCCCACAAGAATAAGCCTTGCACCTGTGGGAAATGCCTTTAAAAGAGCCTCCATGAGGGTTATATCAACCATAGATGTTTCATCAACAATCAATACATCGCAATCCAGCGGATTTGCCTCATTCTTAACAAAAGAATAAGGAGATTTATCATCACCAGGTTTACATTCTAAAAGTCTGTGTATAGTTTTTGCCTCAATCCCCGAAATTTCTGTCATACGCTTTGCTGCTCTGCCCGTTGGCGCGGTCAAACTTACAGTTTTTCCCATTCCCTGCATAACATCAATTATCCCTCTGATGATTGTTGTTTTTCCTGTTCCGGGACCGCCTGTTATAACCATAACCGAATTTTCCGCCGCCGCAAAAATTGCATCTTTCTGGCTCTGTGCAAGTGTCAGCCCTGACGACATTTCAAAAAGGGAAATAAGCTTTTCCTCCCGTTTCCCAACATTGTCAAAAACAACTCCCGAGAGAGTTTTAAGGCGATTTGCCACATATTTTTCCGATTCATAAAGTTCATCAAGATATATTCCGTCATAATCCCCCGTGTTTTCCTTTTTAAGCTGTCCTAAAAGAAGCATTTCCGCAATGGTATCCTCAACATCTCTTGCCCCAATATCCGCCATAGCTGAAACTTGACCCACAAGAATCTGCACGGGCAAAAATGTGTGTCCGCCAAGGTATGCACTGTTCCTGAGAGCAGAGCGGATTGCAGCAATCACTCTGTATCTGTGATTTTTGGGAAAGCCTGTGGCAAGACCTATCCTGTCCGACACCTCAAAGGTTATTCCGTTTATAAACTCACAAAGGGCATAGGGATTTTCCTTAATTATATTCATAGCGTTCATACCGAAAAACATATAGACCTTTGCTGAATATGTAAGAGAAATCCCGAATTTCTGAAAGAACATATTAAGCTCTTTCATACTGACCTGACTCATACACGCAGCGTGGATTTCCTCTATTCTGCCTTCACTTAAGCCCTTTATTCCCATTAACCGCATAGGCTCATTCTCGATAACCGATATTGACTCTGTTCCGAATTTCTCAACAATTGCTCTTGCGGTGGCTCTTCCCACATAAGGGAACACACCCGATGCAAGA
>JAZRTD010000052.1:0-4921 GCA_045651845.1 Clostridia bacterium
TATTCCTCTTTTATTGACAAAAGATAATTATTGATATTTTCAATAGAATTCCCGTATTTTCTCTTTAAATTTCCAATTATATTAAGGCGGTTTTCTATTTCATCAAGCTCCTCGGCTGAATATTCAGTCTTATTCAAAAAATTCTTAAGCTCGTGAGTTACATCTTCAATCTCAGCCAAGGCAGACTGGAGCCTATCCGCATAAGACGCAAGGGAATTATCATATTCTTTAACGCCTGAAAGTTCCTTTTCCGCCTTCATAACCAAATCAAAGGCAGACGCTTGATATTCTCCGCCGTATAAAGCTTCATATGCCTCTTGAACTCCTGATATTATTTTTTCGGCGTTTGACAGAAAGCTCCGTCTTTCCTCCAGCAACTCATCTTCACCGTTTTTAAGTTTCGCCCCTTCGATTTCATTTACCTGATATGAAATCAAATCAAGTCTTCTTTCCCTTTCGTCCTTATCCTGGCTAAGCTCATCAAGCTGAGAAACAATATCTTTATATTCTTTATAACATATCGTATATTCGTTGAGCAAATCATCATATTTCCCATAACTGTCAAGAAAAGAAATATGGTTGCTTTTATTCATTATCTTCTGATTATCATGCTGACCGTGAATATCAACAAGCAACTCGCCGACTTCCCTTATACAATTAAGGGGAAGCATAACTCCATTGCATCTGCAAACGCTTTTCCCTTCCGCAGTTATTTGTCTGCTAATCATTACGCTGTCTTCCTCGGTATCAATTCCAAGCTCACTAAGCTTTTCCAAAGCTTCCTTAGAACACTCCTCAAAAACAGCATTAACAACCGCCTTTTCTGTGCCCGTCCTGACAAGTTCCTTATTTGAGCGACTGCCGATAACCATATTTATAGCATCTATCAGTATGGACTTTCCTGCGCCTGTTTCACCTGTCAAAACATTAAAGCCTTTTTCAAATTCTATTGTTGCTTCGTCAATTACAGCAACATTTTTAATATAAAGTTCTTTAAGCACAATCAAGTCCTCCCCTCTTATATAGCTCTGTCAGCGATTTTTTCACGGACTATATCATAAAAAGTCCTGTTATGTAAATCTATAAACTTCACCTTGTAATCAGACTTTTCAACTTTGACAAAAGCATTTTCTGAAAGTGTATAGCTTTTCTTCCCGTCAGCATTAAGGATTGCATTATTCCTATACGGCTTCAAAAAAGACACCTCAACCGTTTTACTGTCAGGAATAAGCATACATCTTGTCTTTAACGTATGGGGGCAAATAGGCGTAATCATAATTGCATCAAGTTCTGGATGAACAATCGCCCCTCCTGCAGAGAGGGAATACGCAGTTGACCCTGTTGCTGTTGCAATTATAACTCCGTCTGCCGGATAATTATTGGTATTTGTTCCGTCAATATCAAGCTTAATATTAACCATTCTTGCAAGCTCGCCTTTTATAACAATATCGTTAAGGGCAGTAAACTCCCCGATCTTTTTGTCATTTTCCATTACAGAGGCGCAAAGCATCATAGATTCCCTGATAGAATAATTTCCACTGAATATATCCTCAAAAATTTCCCTTGATACTTCCTCTGCCTGTGTTAAAAATCCAAGATTGCCTAAATTAATCCCAAATATGGGTGTGTCACTTTTAGCAGCCTCTTCGGCAATTTCAAGAATGGTTCCATCTCCGCCTAAAACAATAATTAAATCCGCTTCCAACATACCGTTTTTATCGGTTTCGCATACAAGGGACTTATCCATAAACCCAACATTTTTATCAATTAGGACATCTTTTCCAAACCCTTTTAAAATCTTAACAAGTTCATAAGTTGCCTTTAACTCAAAATCCTTATCCGTATTAGGAATAACTGCTATTTTGTTCACGTAAACACCCCCAAATCATAAGTTTAATGTGTGCGACATCTCAACAATTTTATCTATATCAAATTCCAATGACATATCTTCCGATTTCTCGACAAACATTAAATATTCTATGTTTCCCTCAGGTCCTTTTATAGGTGAAAAATCAAGGCCTTTTACCGAAAAACCAATCTCTTTTGTAAATTCTATAACATTTTCAATAACCTCTTTATGTACGGCAATATCGCGGACAACGCCCTTTTTTCCGACTTTTTCGCGACCTGCCTCAAATTGAGGTTTTATAAGACAGGCTCCTTTACCGTTTGCCTTTAAAAGATTATAGGCAACAGGCAAAACTTTTTTTAAGGATATGAAGGAAACATCAACCGAAAAGAAATCAAGGTCATCATCAATATCTTTTCTCTCAACATATCTGATATTTGTTCTCTCCATATTGACTACCCGTTCGTCCTGACGAAGAGACCAAGCAAGCTGACCGTATCCAACATCAACGGAATATACCTTAACCGCTCCGTTTTTAAGCATACAATCAGTAAAACCGCCTGTTGACGCACCTATATCCATACAAACAAGGTTTTTAAGTGAAATATCAAAACTCTTTATTGCCTTTTCGAGCTTTAATCCGCCGCGGCTTACATATTCAAGCGTTTTTCCTCTAACCTCAATTTTTTCAGTTCCAGCAACCATATCCCCGGCTTTCATTGCTTTTTGATTATCAACATACACAATTCCTTCCATAATTAGGGCCTGTGCCGCAGTTCTGCTTTTTGCATATCCGTTTTCAAACAAGAAAACATCAAGTCTTTCTTTTCCCATTATAACACCTGTTCACCAAATTTTTTAATTATCCTGTCCGCAATACTTTTTCCATCTATTCCATATTTTTCTTTAATCTGCTCAACTTTGCCGTGTTTAATAGCTTCACAAGGAAGAGCAAAACACAAAACTTCCCGATTTGTAACGGATTTTACTGCGGTATAAAGTCCGCCTATGTTAACATTTTCCTCAACTGTTCCGACAACTTTACATTTATTTATATATTCAATTATCAGCTTTTCATCCAATGGCTTTAAAAATCTTGCATCAATAACACCACAGCGAATTCCTTTACTTTCGAGAATTCGTGACGCTTCAAGAGAGTCCTTAACCGATAAGCCGATTGCAATAAGAACTGCATCCGACCCGTCTTTTAAAACTCTTCCAATTCCCTTTTCGATGGGTTCAGAAGATTGTTCTCCAGACGCTTTTCCTCTGGGATAGCGTATTGCAATAGGTCCCTCGCACTCATTTACAGCAAACTCCAGCATTTTTCTGAGTTCTTCCCCGTCAGAGGGTGCCATAACTGTAAAGTTAGGAATATGCGAAAAATAAGACAAATCAAATACGCCCTGATGGGTTTCGCCGTCTTTACCAACAATCCCCGCCCTGTCGACCGCAAAAATACAATGCAAATTCTGCAGGGCCACATCGTGTATAAGCTGGTCATATCCCCTTTGCAAAAATGTTGAATACACCGCAAAAATCGGTATAATTCCATTTTTAGCAAGTCCTGCAGAAAAGGTTACAGCGTGCTCTTCAGCAATCCCAACATCAAAAAATCTGTCAGGAAACTTCTCGCTGAATTTTTTCATTCCAGTTCCGTCAGGCATAGCAGCTGTAATTCCAACTATTTTATCATTCTTTTCAGCAAGCTCAACTAACACATCGCTAAAAATATCAGAAAATGTTTTATCTGTTGATTCAATAACTTCCCCAGATTCTGGGTTAAAGGTCGGAACTCCGTGGAATATATCAGGCCTCTCTTCCGCAGGGGCATATCCCTTTCCCTTTTTGGTCTGGATATGAATAACTGTAAGTTCCTTGGATTTCTTCGCTTCGTTTATAAGCAGTTCAAGCTCCTCTATATTATGCCCGTCAGCGGGGCCCATATATTTAACTCCAAGACTTTCAAACATTCCGTCTCTGACAAAAACACGCTTTAACGCATTTTTTACGTAGGCAAAATATTTCTCGATTGGTTTGCCGATTAAAGGAATTTTTCTTACAATCTTTTTAAGATTTCTCTTAAATGAAAAATATAGTGGGCTTTTTCTCATTTTATTAAACTGTGCCGACAAAAGACCAACGCTTGGAGAAATAGCAATTCCGTTATCATTTAAAATAATAATCATAGGAATTTGCAGACCGCCTGCGTGATTTAACGCCTCATAAGCCATTCCGCCGGTCATTGCCCCATCACCTATAACAGCAACAACATATCCATCTTTATTTTGAAGTTTATTGGCAACCGCAAGACCTATTGCCGCAGAAACAGATGTTGAACTGTGTCCTGTGTTAAAGGAATCCGTCTCGCTTTCCTCAGTTTTCGGAAATCCTGATATCCCGTCAGCATCTCTGAGTTTATCAAACCCGCCTTTTCTTCCTGTCAAAATTTTATGGACATAGGACTGATGCCCCACATCCCATACTATCTTATCCTTATCCATATCAAGAGAGCGATGCAAGGCAACGGTAAGCTCAACTGCACCCAGATTTGATGCGAGATGACCACCGCTCTTTGAAACTTTTTCAACTAAAAATTTTCTAATTTCTTCGCAAAGGACATTCGCTTCATCTAAATTCAGCTTTTTTAAATCCTTTGGAGAATTGATTTTATCAAGTAAATTCATAGCCTTTGTCCGCTTTCTTTCTTCTTTTAACATTAGTTAAATCTTAAATAATTATTATAACCGATTTTACGAAAAATGTCAACCGAATAAAACATTAAAGACAGGAGCTTCTTATTAAAAGAAACCCCTGTCTTTTCTATACAAATTTATATGCCGTAACGGTATTATATTCTTCACCTTTTCTCAAAATTGTGCTTGGAAAATGAGAATATTTAAGATTATTGGGGAATGCCTGTGTTTCAAAGCAAACTCCGCTATGCTTACTGTAAACCGCTCCGTCTTTGCATATTCTTCCTTCCTGAATTTTATTGCCCGAATATATCTGCATACCGCTCTGGTCAGTATATATTTCCATTTTTATTCCAGTTTTATCGCCTTTAAACTC
>JAZRTD010000053.1:0-2368 GCA_045651845.1 Clostridia bacterium
CGAAAAAAGGTGTATTATATAAACATACCACAACTAACAAACTTTTTTCATTTCCCTTTATGGAATTTAATTCCATAGGAAAAAACCGAACACTCCCCGTGTTCGGTTTTTTCTTTAGTATATTTAGTTTTGAGCTAAGTATTCCTCTGCGAAATGAATGGCTGTTGCTCCGTCTCCGGCGGCGGTCACGATTTGACGCATAAATTTAGTTCTAACATCACCGATTGCGTAAACACCATCAATGGATGTTCTTGTGGATTCGTCGGCGATTATATAGCCGTTTTTATCAACATTAAGCTGTTCTTTAAAAAGAGAAGTCTGCGGTTCTCTGCCTATGCTGATAAAAACTCCGTCAAGGGCAATTTCGCTCTCTGTTCCGTCAATGACATTTTTAATTTTAATTCCCGTTACCTTTTCGCCAGAAAGAATATCTAAAACAGTACTATTCCAGCAAAACTCAACATTTTCCGCATTCATAAGGGGAATATGGTACACCCGTTCTGCCCGAAGCTTGTCCCGTCTGTGAATAAGATAAACCTTTGCGCATATTTTTGAAAGATAAAGGGCATCTGCGGCGGCAGAATTTCCTCCGCCAACAACCGCAACGGTCTTTCCCCGAAAGAACATTCCGTCACAAGATGCGCAGTATCCAACACCTTTCCCGATTAGTTTGCCCTCGTTTTCAAGGCCTAAATGCCTATGCTCTGCTCCTGTTGCAATAATAACGCATCTGCTCTTAAAGTCACCGTCAGGGGTGGAAACGGTTTTTATTTTTCCATCAAGGTTGACAGATGTAACTTCCGTCTGGATTGTCTTTGCGCCAAAACGCTCCGCACCCTGTTGCATCTTAAAGCCAAGACTAAACCCGTCAATCCCCTCGTCAAATCCCGGATAGTTATCTATCTGTGGGGTTTCGGTCATTTGCCCGCCGGCAGAAAATTTTTCAAGAACAAGAGTCTTAAAACCCGCTCTTGCTCCGTAAAGGGCGGCGGTGTAGCCGGCAGGGCCTCCGCCAATAATTAAAATATCGTATAGCTTGTCCATCTTAATCCCTCATATTAAATAAGTTCAAGGATTTGGCTTTTAGGAATTGCACCAACTGCCTGATTTGTAATTTTCCCGTCTTTTATAACAAAAATAGAAGGGATACTCATTACTTTAAATTCTGCGGCAAGGGATTGTTCTTCATCAACATTAACCTTTCCAACCTTGATTTCGGGATGTTCTTCTGCAATCTGGTCAATTATAGGAGAAACCATTTTACAAGGACCGCACCAGCTTGCCCAGAAATCAAGAAGAACTGTTTTTTCGCTGTTTAAAACCTCTGCTTCAAAATTTTCATTTGTTATTTTTATAGCTGACATACTTTTTACCTCCTGATATTTTTTATTATATTGTATCACTGCCTGTCTTATTTTACAAGAAAAAGGATGTAATTTATACATCCTTTTTCAAAATTGATTTATGCCTTAGCAATACAAATTTTAACAGCCTCGCCGTTAATGTTCCAGTCTTTAGCAGAGTCGCAAACGCCTTCGTGAATATCAACTGCGAGAGACTGAGCTGCGATTTCGTCTTTATTGTCATTAACAATCTTAAGAATTTTTTCGGAGCCTTCAATACCGATTTTGATGTTATCCTGAACCTCAAAGCCGTTATCCTTACGCATAGTCTGGATTTTGCTCAAAATTTCACGAACAAAGCCTTCTTCGATAAGCTCATCGGTAAGATTTGTGTCAAGAACAACTGTAAATCCGCCATCTGAGTCAGATACAAATCCGTCTTTTTGAAGTGTTTCAACCAAAACATCATCCTTTAAGATTTCAGCGTCTGTTCCCTCAACAGAAACGATTAAAGCCTCGCCCGAGTTAAGCTTTGCCATAACTTCGGCACCGTCAAGTCCGTTTATTACTTCGAAAATCGGACGGACGAGCTTTCCGTATTTCGGTCCCATTGTCTTAAGCTGTGGTTTGAAGTTATAGCTTATAAATTCGCTTGCATTATCCGTAAACTTAACCTCTTTAACATTAAGCTCGTCAAGAATAATTGCAACATAGTCAGGATTTATATTTTCTTTTGTCTGAACATAGATTGTTGAAATTGGCTGTCTGTTCTTAACATTTGCGCTGTTTCGGCAAGCTCTGCCCAAAATAACAATCTTTCTGATTGAATCCATTTCGTTTTCAATCATCGGGAAGTCAAATTCAGGTTTTGCCATAGGGAAGTCGCAAAGGTGAACACTTTCAGGAGCGTTCTTGTCAACAGATAAAACAAGGTTTTGATAAATCTGCTCTGTCATAAACGGGATGAACGGAGCGCAAAGCTTTGAGAACTCAACCAAAACGGTGTAAAGAGTCATATAAGCATT
>JAZRTD010000054.1:0-2604 GCA_045651845.1 Clostridia bacterium
CTCCTGAATATGTCCGCACCCACATCATCGCCATTAGCCGTTATATAATCTTTTTCTGCAAATACAGGCTGAAGATGCATAGGTTTCCATATTGGTCTTGATTCAATGTTATATTCTTCAAGAACAAGTCTGATTTTTTCCGGATTAACTTTATTCATCGCTTCCTCGTTTATTGTAAAACAGCTGAGCCAGAAGTTAGGTAAGCTGCACTCAAGATATGGATTCATTTCAACCGGAATATCCGAAAAAGCCTCCTTATATCTCATATAAATATCTTTTTTAAGTCTTATATGCTCGTCGAGATGCAATAGCTGTCCTCTTCCAATCCCCGCAACAATATTACTCATACGATAATTGTAACCGATTTCACTATGCTGGTAATGCGGTGCCGCATCTCTTGCCTGTGTTGAATAAAATCTTACTTTTTTAACAGCATCCTCATCATCCGACAAAAACATTCCCCCGCCTGATGATGTGATGATTTTATTACCGTTAAAGCTGATTGCATTATATTTCCCGAATGTTCCTGTCTGCCTGCCTTTATATGAAGCCCCTAACGACTCTGCCGCATCCTCAATCAGGACCACCCCGTATTCCTTACATAGCGAAACAATCTCGTCAAGCTTTGCAGGCGTACCATATAAATTTGCAATAATAACCGCTTTAACCCTGTCTCCATACTTTTCAAAGGCTTTTTTTAATGCCCGTGGGTCCATATTCCAACTTTCCCGTTCAGAATCAATAAATACCTGTTCTCCGCCCTCATAGCTGACAGGGTTAACCGTCGCCGCAAAGGTGAGGTCTGAACACAAAACAATATCTCCGCGTTTTACCCCTGCAAGCTTTACCGCAATATGTAGAGCATGGGTCCCTGCTGTCATAGCAGCAGCCGCTTTGCATCCCACATATGCAGATATTTCATTTTCAAACTCTGTCACATTCTTTCCAAGAGGAGCAACCCAGTTTGTATCAAAGGCTTCCTTAACAAATTTTTCTTCCTCACCGTGCATTGTAGGTGACGACAACCATATTTTTTCGTTCATAACTTTCCCCGCTTATTTGTGTTAATACACTCAAATACATACAATTAAATATATTATACATCAAAATTTATAAAATTTCAAGATAAAAAATTATATTATATAGACAAATTTTACCACTGTTTTATGTCTATTTTTAAATAAAAGAAATTTTTCAGGGGGAATTGTTATGCCACTTTATAAAAATTCAAAGAAATTATTCTTAACAAAAGGAAATTTTAAACCCGCAACATTATTTAAGGGCGACACGCATATAGGCGGGGCAACCGATAAAACATTTTTGGGAAGAACCATATCTGTAACTGATTCATACGATACTTATCCAAGCGAAATACGGATACTTGGGGGGAGTCCATCAAGAAATCTTCTGAATATAGACGACTTCTTAAATGCCCAAGGAAATTATAAATATTACAAAAAAAATGAAAATAATGACCTTGTTCAGATTACACCTGATTACAGAGCATATAATTCATTAGAATACTTTTTAGAATTACCTCCGGGCACTTATTACTTATCTTGTTGGGGAAATGATGAAAGATATATATCTGCTGCGCATAATGGTAAAGCAATAAGTTCTCCGTTTACTCTGTCTGAAACATCAAAAATAAGCGTAAAATCCTGGTTCCGTGCAGGAACAGTTATTGGAAAATTTCAGCTTGAAAAAGGAGATAAACCCACCGAATACGAAGAATACAAAGAGCCGTATGAACCGACGCTTGTCTGGAACGGGGAAGAAATACATATTCCCTATATACTACCTGAAAACAGTTATATTTCAAGCAACGGTAGCCGCGTAGAGTTTTTTAATTCTGCCACTTCAACTCTCGAAAATATTACCGACACAGAGTTTGGTCAAAAACTACTTTCTTTAAAAGCCTTCTACCCTTCCTTTACTGCATCGGTTTCTTATGGCAATCTTTCCGTTATTTCAAAAGTGAATAATTGACCATCGCTAAAAACAAGCTGTTCGCTTTGAAACAGCTTGTTTTTATATTTGACAAAACATTGTTTAAATGCTATAATTTAGTCAGTATTTTTATGTATGGAGGTATTGGCTTTGAAGAAAATTTTGTCAGTTATATTTTTACTTCTTTTTGTTTTATTCTGCCTTTCCTCCTGCGAATTTCAGAAAACAGAAAATTTTTCTGTTGTTGCAATTAATTTTCCGGCTTATGATTTTGCAAAAAATGTTATTGGCGATAAGGGAACTGTATCCCTTCTTCTTCCTCCCGGCGGGGAAAGCCATACCTACGAGCCAACAGCTAAGGATATCATCCGTATTTCGGAATGTGATTTATTCATATATAACGGCGGGGAAAGCGACGCTTGGGTTGAAACTCTTTTATCCTCTCTTGATAAAAAGCCGAATACGGTCAAAATGATGGATTTTGTTGATGTTTATCACGAAGAACATCACGCGGAGCATCTGCATAAAATTGATGAACATATCTGGACATCTCTTAAAAACTCTGTGAAAATCATAAACGGAATATCAGCCGTCATATCCGTACTTGACGCAGATAATTCGGATTATTATACGAAAAATGCAAATTTCTACACG
>JAZRTD010000055.1:0-6115 GCA_045651845.1 Clostridia bacterium
CTTATTCTCATCTCAATTCTTGTCTTTTTGTTCCTGTTTCTTATAACATTCATATCTTTGACTCTGATGCCACGGCTCTCAATTCTGACCCTTAATTCCGAGCCTGTCAGACTGTCATAGTTTATATCCTCATTTATCTCCCTTGCCAGCTCATTTATTATTTTTGAAACCCCTGAAATTTGCTGTGTTACCGCCTCTCTACTCTCTTCCAGACGCTTTTGCCAGGAATTATTTATTCTGTATATATGGAACTGATTATTAAGCTCTGCCGTAAGCTTTGGAACATTACTGCATTTCGCCTTAAAAACCTCATTCATATCCTCCTCCGTCACACTTCCGCTTTTATCCATACAGTCTAAAACTCTGAAAAACCGCTTATAAGTCCCATTGAATTCCGCTCCCCAGCATATGTCCGACTTCTTACATTTTTTGCAGATCTTATCTGCAGTTTTGTCAAACACAGTGGCAATATCAGCATTATTATCCTTTTCTCCGTCGGAAAGCTTTATAAGTGTTTCCCCGAAAGCCGTAAAGGACGAGGAAACCGCTTTTAGTCTTAAGATGATGCCCCCCTTTATTTTTCTAATCAGTGCCGATTCGCTGTTTTTTATGCGGAACAATCTGCCAAATCTGTCATAAACCTTGTCAGGGACAGCAGAAAACATTGCAGCAGCAGCCGCAATTTCATAAATGTTTATCATCTCGCGCATAGCACCGTTTACATACACAATAACCACCGCATCGGATATGGCAAGCGCCGTGATTGCCCACACCTTTCCTTTTTTTGCAACCGCTCCCGTTAAAAGCGAGCAAAAACCAAAGGCTCCCATAAATGGCAAAAAATAATCGGTTTCTATTCCCGAAAGCATTCCAAGTCCAATCCCCACCGCTGCCGCCACCGAGCTTCCGCAGCTTTTTGCCGCCGCAAGAATAATAAATGCCGCAATGGTATTGGCAACAGAAAATCCGCTTATAAATTCAAAATTTTTAATGCTCAAAAACACAATTGCACCAATAAAAATAACAGCCAGCTTTTCATCTCCTGCCAAATTTCTTGAAAAAATCCGTTTCTCTCTTATTATCTTCTTTCCCTTAAGAGAGGCATAAGCACCCAGAATAATCCCTGACATCTCAAGAATAAGATTTAAAAATCCCCCTATGCTATACCCTCTTATATATCCTATTCCCATGTCCGTTATCAGAAGTGCTCCGCACATAACCATAGGGGCGGCTTTATTACTTATTCTGACCCCCTTTTCCAGAACAAACAGTGCGGAGAGATACATAAAAACCGTCATCATATACCTTATAATTAAAAGCTTGTCCCCTAAAAAAAGACTCCCTGCAGTAACAAAACACGCACTTATCACCGCTTTTAACGAAAAATTCTTTTCAAGAGTCATAAAGCTTAATCCAAAGGGGGCTATTCCAAAATAAGGCGATGCAGCTCCCATAAAAAGCCCCGCAAGACGCTCTAATATGTCAGTTTTGCTAACCCTCTCTTTTTTTCCAGTTTTCTCCGCTCCCACTCTTTCATATTCCATCAGCTCAGTACTTTGCATATTTTAATCATCCCTTTAAACTTTATAATTATCTGACCTCTATTATATGCTCAATACTTGAAAATATATGTCAAAATTTGGTATTTTGTTAAAAAATAATTTAATTTGCATTTTTCCGCATTATATGCTATAATATTTTATTGATGTTAAAACTATATTATTAAAGTAAAAAAGGAAGATTTTTATGAATATACCCTTTTTATCAAGCCTTAAAGTTTTTTTGCCTGAAAACGAGCTTAAAACCTTTAAAGGCGGAATTCATCCGGGCGACCATAAATCGGCAACAAACTCTGTGCCGATTATAGATGTTCCTGCCCCAAGTCAGGTTGTTATTCCGCTTAATCAGCATATCGGCGCGCCTGCAACTTTATGTGTTGAAGTGGGCGATGAGGTTTTTGCGGGGCAAAAAATCGCAGATGCTTCTGGCTATATTTCCGCGAATATTCATTCGTCTGTTTCGGGAAAAGTCAGCGCCATTGAGGAAAGAATGACTCCGTCAGGAGTTATGGCAAAGTGCGTTATTATTGATAATGACGGCGAGGATAACAATGAATTTGAAAATGAGCCGAGGAATTTTAAGGATTTTACTCCCGCCCAGCTTATTGATATGGTCCGTGAGGCCGGCATTGTCGGAATGGGCGGAGCAGCTTTCCCGACCCACGTTAAGCTTACCCCTCCCGAGGGCAAAAAGATTGACTATGTTATTGTGAACGGAGCTGAATGTGAGCCTTATCTCACCTCTGACCACAGAGCTATGCTTGAAACACCTATGGAGATTTTGACGGGGCTTAAAATCCTGCTTCATATTTTCGGTCTTAAAACAGGTTACATCGGTATTGAGAATAATAAGCCTGATGCAATAAAGCTTCTTTCTGACCTTGCTTTAAGGGACAGGGAATATGATATTAGGGTTATCCCCCTTAAGGTTAAATATCCTCAAGGCTCGGAGAAACATCTTATTAAGGCAGTAACAGGACGCGCTGTTCCAATTGGTAAACTTCCTATGGATGTTGGGGCGGTTGTCAATAATATTGACACCTGTGCCGCAATCGCAAGAGCGGTTGTATACGGTATGCCCCCTATTTCAAGAATTGTTACAGTCTCCGGAGATGCCATTAAAAAGCCTATTAATGCTCGTGTCAGAATTGGTACACCGTTTTCCTATGTTATCGAGGCGGCAGGCGGTCTTAAGTCACACCCGAAAAAGGTTTTGATGGGCGGGCCTATGATGGGGCTTGCGGTTCCCAATCTTGATGTTCCTGTTATTAAAGGAAGTTCAGGAATCCTCGCCCTTTCTAAGCGCAGTGCTTATTTAAGAGATGAAAATATTTGTATCCGCTGCGGAAAATGTGTGGACGCCTGTCCTATGCAGCTTATGCCTCTTTACCTTAAAGAGGCGGCAGATGCCCAAGACTATGACAGGCTTAAACAACTTGATATAAACAACTGTATTGAATGCGGTTCCTGTTCCTATGTCTGCCCCGGGGCAAACAATCCGGCACAGAGCATAAAAATTGCGAAGTTTAAGCTTCGAAACAAAGGTTAAGGAGGGATTATAATATGAACAATTACGAAAATGAACTTATAGTATCTCATTCTCCTCATATCATAACCCCTGTTTCTGTGCGCCGTATTATGATGTATGTTATAATCGCGCTTATTCCTGCACTTATATCAGCAACGGCGGTATTTGGCATAAGAGCCTTATTTCTCACCTTTGTTTGCTGTTTTGCCTGTGCAGGCTTTGAATATCTTTGGAATAAGATTATGAAAAAAAATAACACCCTTACGGATTTGAGCGCAATCGTTACAGGTCTTATCCTCGCCCTTAATCTGCCTGTTACACTTCCTTTCTATATGGCAGTTATCGGCTCCTTGTTTGCAATAATAATTGTTAAGCAGTTTTTCGGAGGCCTGGGCCATAACTTTATGAACCCCGCTCTTGCTGCCCGTGCATTTCTTCTTGCCTCCTGGGCAGGAGCAATGACAACCTTTGTTGAGGCAGGCGAGGTTGTTCACATTTTTAATAATGCAGATGTTATTACCTCTGCAACACCTCTCGGTGTTTTAAAGGAGGGCGGCGGAAGTCTTCCGTCATATTTAGAGCTTTTTATTGGTAATATCGGCGGTTCAATGGGGGAAACCTCCGCTCTTGCAATTTTAATCGGGGGAGCGTTTCTTGTTTACAAAAAGGTTATTTCTCTCAGCACACCATTATCCTATCTTCTAACCCTTTTCATTTTAGGATATATGGGCGGAGACAGCGGTCTTTTCCATATTTTATCAGGCGGTGTTATGTTCGGGGCATTCTTTATGGCAACGGATTACACAACAACGCCCACAACAAAAAAAGGTCAGATTATCTTCGGTATAGGTTGCGGTATCATAACCTTTGTTATAAGAAAATGGGGCGGTTACCCGGAAGGTGTTACATACGCAATTCTCCTTATGAATGTTATGACACCTCTTATTGATAAATATATAAAGCCGAGGGCCTTCGGTAAAATGAAGGAGGCTTTGGCAAATGAATAAATTTTCTATAGCACTTCGGTTATTTATAATTACTGCCCTTTCTGCTTTTTTGCTTTCCTTTGCAAACAGCATTACCGCTCCTATTACAAAGGCTAATCAGGAAAAGGCTTTTAATGAATCTCTGGCAGAGGCATTGCCTGACGCTAAAGAATTCGGCACTATTGATTCAGGGGACTATAAAAACGAAACCGTTGTTATAAACTCAATCAATGCGGGCTATGGCGACAAGGAGCATAAAGACCTTAAAGGCTATGTTGTTATGGCAACATCTTCCGAGGGTTACGGCGGAAAATTAGGTGTTATGATTGGAATTGATAAGGACTTAAAGGTGACAAATGTTATCATTTCAAGTCCTTTTGCGGAAACCCCGGGGCTTGGTGCAAATGCTAAAAAGCCTAAATTCCTTGACCAGTTTAAAGGAAAAACTTCTCAGCTTGATGTTGTTAAAAGGGAAGCCGGCAAAGACGGAGAAATTCAGGCAATTAGCAGTGCAACCATTACATCAAAGGCGGTTACATCTTGCGTTAACGCGGCTCTTGAGGTTGTGAGCCGAAATGCCGCTAAAAACACCTCTGCATCCGAAGAAATTCAAAAAACAGTTGAAGAAATCACCATACAGAGTAATGTTGAAAACGAAACTGCTGAGGAAAACCGCAAGGATGAGCCAACGCCGATTATTGTTGATGAAAACGAAACGGAGGGGGAAAACAATGGACAATAAAAAGACATTTTTAAACGGACTTCTTAAAGAAAACCCAACCTTCGTTCTCCTTTTGGGAATGTGTCCCACTCTGGCGGTTACCACGGGGGTTATAGATGCGATGGGAATGGGTCTTTCCACAGCATTCGTTCTTATCTGCTCCAACATTTTCATTTCTCTTTTGAGAAAGTTTATTCCCGAAACAGTAAGAATTGCGGCTTATGTTGTTATTATCGCAAGCTTTGTTACCATTGTTGAAATGTTTATGAAAGCGTATCTCCCTGCTCTTTCGGAGTCTTTGGGTATGTATATTCCGCTTATAGTTGTTAACTGTATTATTTTAGGCAGAGCAGAGGCCTTTGCCTCAAAAAACACTATTGTTTCGTCGATTTTTGACGGTCTGGGTATGGGGCTTGGTTTTACGGGTGCTCTTATGATAATCGCAACATTCCGTGAGCTTATCGGAACAGGAGCTTTCTGCGGATTTCCTATCTTTGGCGAAAACTTTAACGGAGCAAGCATTATGATTATGGCTCCCGGGGCATTCTTTACTCTGGGAATAATCCTTGCTGTTATAAATATCATATCCGCCAAGAAAAAAGGAGGAGATGAAAATGCTTTCTAATTTATTTATTCTGTCAATCGGTGCCATTTTAATCGAAAACTTTGTTTTGGTTCAGTTTATGGGAATTTGCCCATTTCTCGGTGTTTCAAAAAAGGTTGAAACCGCAACAGGGATGGGGCTTGCAGTTGTTTTTGTTATGGCGTGTGCATCAGTTATAACTTATTTTGTCAATATGCTCTTGGTTCTTCTGGAAATCGAATATCTTAGGACTATTGCATTTATTTTGGTTATCGCTGTTTTGGTTCAGTTTGTTGAGATGTTTCTCAAAAAATCTGTCCCTGCGCTATATAACTCTCTGGGAATTTATCTTCCTCTTATAACTACTAACTGTGCAGTTTTAGGAGTTGCAATCCTTAATGTAACCAAAGGCTTAAACCTTATCGAATCCCTTGTTTACGGGGCAATGGCAGGACTTGGTTTTACTCTTGCAATCATTCTTTTAGCGGGGGTCCGCGAACGTCTTGAAAGTTCAGATATCCCCGAATTTTTAAAGGGAATGCCCATAACTCTTATTGCGGCAGGTCTTTTATCCGTTGCTTTTATGGGATTTTCAGGCTTATCATTTTAAAAGGAGGTAAATGGTATTATGAATTTTATTTTCCCTGTTATTATAATAGGCGGAATGGGACTTCTTTTTGGTGCACTTCTTACCGTTGCCTCTAAAAAGTTTGCTGTTAAGGTTGACGAAAGAGTCCC
>JAZRTD010000056.1:0-4811 GCA_045651845.1 Clostridia bacterium
GTGCCTTGTTGCATCAGGGGGACATAGCCACATTGTTTATGTTAAGGATTATAACACCTATGAGGTTCTTGCCAAAACCTGTGACGACGCGGCAGGAGAGGCGTTTGATAAGGTTTCGAGAGTTTTGGGTCTTGGTTATCCCGGCGGGCCTGCGGTGCAGAAAGCGGCGGAAGAGGGGAACCCTGAGGCAATCCGTTTCCCAAGAGTCAATATGGGTGAAAATGGCTTTGATTTTAGTTTCAGCGGAGTTAAAACTGCGGTTATTAATTATATTCACAATGCCGAGCAAAAAGGGATAGAAATAAATAAAGCGGATGTTGCGGCGTCATTTCAGGAGGCTGTGGTTGATGTGCTTTCCACTCATCTTATGGACTGTGCGAAAAAGTGCGGAGTTTCAAGGGTTGCTTTGGCAGGCGGTGTTGCCTCAAATAAGCCTCTTAGGGAGAGAATTGAGGAAAAGGCAAAGAGAAACGGATTTGAGCTTTCCTTTCCGCCTCCGATTTTATGCACAGACAATGCGGCAATGATTGGCTGTGCGGGATATTATGCGTATCAAAACGGTGAGGTTGCAGAGCTTGACTTAAATGCAACGGCAACACTTCCTCTTAAATAGAAAGGATTGATTTTATGACAATAACATACATTTGCGGAAATTCCCTTTATATAAATCTCACTAACAGATGCTCAAACCAGTGTGCTTTCTGCGTTCGTGATAAGCAAAACAGTGTTAACGGTGAGGATGATTTGTGGCTTTTGAGAGAGCCGACGGTTGAGGAAATCAAAGAGGATATAAAAAAGCGTGATTTAAGTCAGTTTGATATGATTGTTTTCTGCGGTTTCGGTGAGCCTTTTGAGAGATTTGACGATTGCAAAGCCGTTGCAAAATGGATAAAGGAAAATTACGAAATTCAAATCCGCGTGAATACAAACGGTCAAGGGAGCCTTATTTCAGGAAGAGATATTACTCATGAGATGGAAGGCCTTTTTGATGTTGTTTCCATAAGCCTTAATACGGACACAGCGGAAAAATATGACGCTCTTTGTAAGAGCCGTTTCGGAACTAAGGCTTATGAGGGGCTTATTGAGTTTGCAAAAAATGCAAAGAAATACGTGAAAGAAGTTATTTTCTCGGTGGTTGATAAGGTTACGACCCCTCAGGAAATTGAAAATTGCAGAAAAATAGCAGAGGAATGCGGAGTTTCCTTCCGCGTAAGGGAATACATTGGATAATATTGGTTTTATTTTGGACAAAGTTAATACGGTCAGTGATTTTTTCGGGAAAGTCAGTGATTTTTTTGAGGCGAACAAGCATATAATTTACTGGGGTGATTTTATGATAGATCTAAACTCAAGTATTGCATACATAGGCGGAATTATTCTGGTTGCCTTGATACTATTCATACTGACAAAGCCTGTCAAATGGATATTCAAAACGGTCTTTAACGGACTTTTAGGCGGGATTATGCTCCTGATTATCAACTATATGGGAGCGTCAATCGGTCTTAATATCCCCATAAATCCCATAAGCGCCCTTGTTGCAGGTGTTCTGGGATTTCCGGGGGTTATTCTTCTTGTATTGATTGGACTTATTTTATAGGGGGATTTTAGTTGAGTCAGCTCCATATATGCTCACTTCGGAGCAGTAGTAAGGGAAACTGTACTGTTGTGTTTTCAAGCACAACCAAAATACTTATAGATTGCGGAATCAGCTGCAAAATGGCGGTTTCCGCTCTTTGTGATATAGGGATTTCTCCTGAAGAGATTGATGCGGTTTTTGTTACTCACGAACACAGCGACCATATAAAAGGCATTAGCCTTTTTTCAAAAAAATTTAATGTTCCGGTTTATGCAAACTCTGCAACCTGGACAAGTATGCGAGATATTTTGTCGGGAGTTTTGGAGGAAAATGTTTGTATAATCGAGGAAAATGCGGTTATGGTAGGAGATATAAATGTTTGCGCTTTTCCCATATCCCACGATGCGGTAAATCCTGTGGGATATACTATGGTTTCGGGGGGAGAAAAGGTATCCGTTGCAACGGACACGGGCATAGTAAATGAATGTATGCTCTCGGCGCTTTGCGGGTCGGACAAGGTTATGATTGAAGCTAATCACGACTTAAATCTTCTGGCAATGGGAAGCTATCCCGATATGCTTAAAAAACGAATAAGAGGGGACAGGGGACATCTTTGCAACGAAAAGGCTGGGGAGCTTGCCATATCTTTATTTAAAGAGGGAACAAAAAAGTTTCTGCTGGGGCATTTGAGCGAGGAGAATAACCACCCTGATTTGGCTTATGTAACAGTAAGAGAAATGCTTTTAAGCTGTGGAGCAAAAGAAGGTCTTGATTTCGTTGTAAAAATGACTTATCCAAGCAAAACAGGCGAAATTCTTTAACAAAATAATGATAATTCACAAAAAGAACATAAAGGTTTGATAAACTTGTTTTATAATAATAAACAGGCGGTGCAAAATATGGTAAAGGTTCTTGTGGCAGACGACGAAAGCAGAATAAGGAAAATAGTTAAGGACTTTCTTGCGGTTAAAAGCTTTGATGTTATTGAGGCTTCTGACGGAGAAGAGGCGATTGATATATTTGTTTCGCAGAAGGATATTGCTCTTGTTATTCTTGATGTTATGATGCCAAAGGCTGACGGCTGGGAGGTTTGCAGAAAAATAAGGAGCGAGTCCAAGGTTCCTATAATTATGCTGACGGCGAAATCTGAGGAAAATGATGAGCTTCACGGATTTGATTTGGGAGCAGATGAATATATAACCAAGCCTTTTTCACCGAAAATTTTGGTGGCAAGAGTTGAGGCTTTGCTTAAGCGTAATCAAATTATAACAGGCGGAACACGCGTGATTGGGAATATTGAAATAAATAAGGAAGCCCATACGGTTAAAGTGTGCGGAGAAGATGTTATGCTCAGTTTTAAGGAGTTTGAACTTCTTAATTATTTTGTTGACAATAAGGGGATTGCCTTATCCAGAAACAAAATCTTAAATAATGTCTGGGATTATGATTATTTTGGTGACGCCAGAACTGTCGATACTCACGTTAAAAAGCTTAGGAGCAAGCTGCTTCGCTGTGGGGATTATGTTAAAACGGTTAGGGGAATAGGTTATAAATTTGAGGTAGACGACAATGAAAAAAGGGAATAAAAAATATTCAAAGAGCCTTCGTATGAGGCTCTTTGCGCTTGTTAACATATCGGTCTTTGTTGTTATAAGTGTTTGTGTTATTTTAAATGTGCTGGTTTTTAAAAGATATTATATAAATCAGAAAACTGAAATAGTTTTTGAAAGATTTTCGGAAATAGAAGAGCTTTTTAATGATAATTTAAGTTCTCAGACACTTCGTCTTGAGATGGAAAAGCTGTGCGTAAATTCTAACATTCAGGCAATGGTTTATGATGACAGGCGAAATCTGGTTTATACTTCTGTACCTGAAAATGCTTTTCGGTTCAGAAAGAATGCCCCTGTTGAGATTATTTTTGAGGGTGATGCAGTTTCCATTATAAATAATGAGGGGAGTTTCGGCAAGGAAAGCAGAGAAATCCTTGAAACGGGGAAAAGCTATATGCTTTCCATAACTAAAATTCCTGCTTTTGGGACCCAGGCAATAGAACTTTATGCCCTGACAAAGGGGAATTATTTCGTTATTATTCAGTCATCTATGGCGCCTATTGCGGAAAGTGTTATTTTTTCCAACAGATTTCTTATTCTGGTTGGGATAATTGTCTGGATTATTGCTGCTGTGGTTGTTACTCTCCTGAGCAATAAGCTTGTTAAGCCTATAAGACGCTTGTCAGACATTGCAAAAGGAATGGCAAATATGGATTTCAGCCAGAAATATGAGGGAAAAACTTTTGATGAAATCGGTGTTTTGGGAGAGAGTATGAATACAATGTCCGAAAACCTTGAAAAGACCATTTCGAACTTTAAGACTGCCAATGCGGCGCTGATGCAGGATATTGATAAAAAGGAGAAAATTGACTGCCAGAGGAATGAGTTTATGTCAAATGTTTCTCACGAGCTTAAAACCCCGATTTCCATTATAGAGGCTTATGCGGAGGGGCTTACGGAAATGGAGCTTGACGATACGGAGCGGAAAAATTACTGCGATGTAATTTTAGACGAGGCAAGAGGAATGAATATTCTCATTAAAAAGCTTATGTCACTAATGCGCCTTGAGTCGGGAAAGGAACGGCTTGATATAACAAGATTTAACATAACCGAGCATATCTGCGAAATTTTGGAACAAAAATCAATATTGTTTCAGCAAAGCGGTGTTTCGGCAAGGCTTATGACAGATGAGCCTCTTTATGTATGGGCGGATGAGTTTTTAATAGAGGAGGCGTTTTTAAATTATTTGACAAATGCCATTAAATATTGCTCAGGAGAGAAAAGGATAGAGGTCAGTCTTGAGAAAATCGGGGATAATGTCAGAGTTAATGTATTTAACACGGGCGAGAGTGTTGAAGAGAGTGTTCTTGAAAATATCTGGAAGAGTTTTTATATGGCAGATAAGGCAAGGACAAGGGACAACAAAAGTCAGGGGTTGGGGCTTTCCATTGTTTCCGCCATTATGAATGCACACAATCAAAAGTACGGAGCATATAACACGGAAAAAGGAATTGTGTTCTATTTTGAGCTTGACGGAAAAACTCAGTAGCTGTGGATTATATATTTCAAAATGATTTCAAAACAGTAACAATACCCATAATCCACAAAGTTATCCACAGGCTTTGAGGCGTTAAGCTTTGAAAATATGACTTTTTCCACAAAATGAACAGTTTTTTTATCAACAT
>JAZRTD010000057.1:0-4405 GCA_045651845.1 Clostridia bacterium
GAGGTTATCTTAAAAGAACTTTCCGATGAAGATGATGACGATATGCCAATCATCACAGACCTTGAAAAGGTTGAGGATGATGTCGACGGTGAAAACAAGGGTGCGTTTACTCTTAATGAGGACGATGAAGACCTTGACGAAGACAGTATTCTCGACGATGATGAATACGATGATTTTAACGGACCTGATTTTAATGCAGAAGAAATCGAAGCAGATTTCCTCTCCGTTGAAGAATTAGGCGAAGATGAGTTAGACGGCGACATTGAGGATGATGAGATTTAATTAACCTTCTCCTTTATGTCGGCTCCCCGCCGCTCACAGCAGGGAGATAACCGAAAAAATATTGTGAGCAGAAAGTCGAGTGTTCGTTATGAGTGAATATCAAAATTTCGAAGCGATGCAAATTGGTCTTGCATCTCCGGAAAAAATCAGAGAATGGTCAAGAGGCGAAGTTAAAAAGCCTGAAACTATAAATTACAGAACATTAAAACCTGAAAAAGACGGTCTCTTCTGTGAGCGTATTTTCGGACCTACAAAGGACTGGGAATGTCACTGCGGTAAATATAAAAGAGTTCGTTATAAGGGTGTTGTTTGTGACCGTTGCGGTGTTGAAGTTACGCGCGCAAAGGTAAGACGCGAAAGAATGGGTCATATTGAGCTTGCCGCTCCTGTTTCCCATATCTGGTATTTTAAGGGTATCCCCAGCCGTATGGGGCTTATCCTTGATATCTCCCCTCGTGTTCTTGAAAAAGTTTTATACTTTGCAGAATATGTTGTTATCGACCCGGGCAGAACTGACCTTATGCCCCACCAGGTCCTTAACGAAAAAGATTATCACGAAGCAATAGAGAAATACGGCGAAGGCTCATTCAAAGCAGGAATGGGCGCTGAAGCTATTCTCGAAATGCTTCAGGGTATTGACCTTGACGCTCTTTATGAAGAGCTTAAGGAAGATTTAGATGGTGCTAAAGGACAGAAAAAGAGCAAAACTATAAGACGTCTTGAAGTTGTTGAGGCATTCAGAATGTCCGGCAACAAGCCTGAATGGATGGTTATGACGGTTATTCCCGTTCTTCCTCCTGACATAAGACCTATGGTTCAGCTTGACGGCGGTAGATTTGCAACCTCTGACCTTAACGATTTATACAGACGAGTTATCAACAGAAACAACCGTCTTAAGAAGTTAATCGACCTTAATGCACCTGAAATTATTATCAGAAACGAAAAGAGAATGCTCCAGGAAGCCGTTGACGCTCTTATTGACAACGGCCGTCGCGGCAGACCTGTTACAAGCCCAGGAAACAGAGCACTTAAATCTCTTTCCGACCTTCTTAAAGGTAAGCAGGGACGTTTCCGTCAGAACCTTCTTGGTAAGCGTGTTGACTATTCAGGCCGTAGTGTTATCGTTGTTGGTCCTGAACTTAAGATTTATCAGTGCGGACTTCCAAAGAAAATGGCTCTTGAACTTTTCAAGCCTTTCGTTATGAAAAAGCTTGTTAAGGACGGACTTGCGCATAACATTAAATCTGCTAAGAGAATGGTTGAGCGTGTTCGCCCCGAGGTTTGGGATGTTTTAGAGGAGGTAATCGGTGAACATCCGGTTCTCTTAAACCGTGCCCCCACACTTCACAGACTTGGTATCCAGGCGTTTGAGCCTGTTCTGGTTGAGGGTAAAGCGCTTAAGCTCCATCCGCTTGTATGTACTGCGTTTAACGCTGACTTTGACGGTGACCAGATGGCTGTCCATCTTCCTCTTTCCGCCGAAGCTCAGGCTGAAGCAAGATTCCTTATGCTTTCAGCTAACAACCTTTTAAAGCCTCAGGATGGTAAACCTGTTACTGTTCCGACACAGGATATGGTTCTTGGAAGTTACTATCTTACAATTACAATTGACGGCGAAGAAGGTACAGGCAAAGCATTTAAGTCCGAAGAAGAGGCTCTTATGGCTTACCAGAACGGTGCAGTTGGTCTCCACGCTCCAATTAAGGTTAGAAAGACAGGATTCTTCGGCGATAAGGAAGTTACAAAGCTTATAGATGCAACTGTTGGTCAGCTTATTTTCAACAGCAAAATCCCGCAGGATTTAGGCTTTGTTGACAGAACAAACGAAGAAACTGCATTAAACCTTGAAGTTACATTTAAGGTGGATAAGAAAAAGCTGGGTCAGATTATTGACAGAAGCATTAAAATTCACGGTATAACAGAAACTGCAACCCTTCTTGACAATGTTAAGGCTATGGGCTTTAAGTATTCAACAAGAGGTGCAATTACTGTCAGCGTTGATGATATTATCATTCCAGAAGCAAAGCAGTATATCTTAAACGGCTTCAGCAAAGAAGAGGCTGAAAACCGCAACTGTGAGGCTGGTCAGTTTGCCCGCTATGTCAAGGGAAACAAGGCCGTTTATAAGGTTGATTCCTTATCCGATGAAGAAAAGGCGGCTCTTGAAGCTGATGGTTATGAGCTTGTTTATGAGGATTGTGCTCAGAAACGAGTTGACAAGATTGATAAACAGTTCAGACGCGGACTCTTTACCGATGAAGAAAGATACAATAAAGTTATTGATGTTTGGAACAGTGCGTCAGGTATGGTTACAGACGCTATGATGGAAAACCTTGACGAGCTTAACCCAATCTTTATGATGGCTAACTCCGGTGCCCGTGGTAGTGTTAACCAGATTCGTCAGCTTGCCGCTATGCGTGGTCTTATGGCTGATACATCAGGTCGCCCTGTGGAAATTCCAATCAGAGCTAACTTCCGTGAAGGTCTTACAGTTCTTGAGTACTTCATTTCAACTCACGGTGCCCGTAAAGGTCTTACCGATACAGCGCTCAGAACAGCTGACTCCGGTTACCTTACCCGTCGTTTGGTTGACGTTTCTCAGGAAGTTATCGTTCGTGAAAAGGATTGCGGAACAAGAGATTATATCGTTGCAACTGCAATCACAGAAGGCAAGGAAATGATTGAGCCGCTTTGTGACAGACTCGAGGGCAGAACTGTTGCAGAAACTGTTGTTGACCCAAGCACTGGCGAAATTTTGGCAAACGAAAACGAAACAATTAACGCTGACCTGGCTAAGAAGATTGAAAAAGCAGGTATTACTGAAGTTAAAATCCGCAGTGTCCTCAAGTGTCGCAGTAAGGTTGGTGTTTGTGCTAAATGTTACGGTTTCAACCTTGCAAGCGGTGACATTGTTGACGCTGGTGAAGCTGTTGGTATCATTGCCGCACAGTCAATCGGTGAACCTGGTACACAGCTTACAATGAGAACGTTCCACGCCGGCGGTGTTGCATCAGGCGACGATATCACACAGGGTCTCCCCCGTGTTGAAGAATTGTTTGAAGCAAGAAAACCAAAGGGTCTTGCAATCATCGCTGAAATCGGCGGTAGAATTCAGATTAGCGACTCCAAGAAGAAGCGTGAAGTTATCGTTCTTGACGACGAAACAGGCAACTCTGCAACCTATCTTATCCCTTACGGCTCAAGAATTAAGGTTACAGACGGACAGATAGTTGAGGCCGGTGACGAGCTTACTGAAGGTAGCGTTTATCCGCAGGATATTATGGCAATTAAGGGCTATACAGCTGTTCACGATTATCTCATCAAGGAAGTTCAGAAGGTTTACAGACTTCAGGGTGTTGATATCAACGATAAGCATATCGAGGTTATCGTAAGACAGATGATGCGTAAGGTAAGAATTGAATCTGCCGGTGATACAGAATTCTTAACAGGCTCACTTATCGACAGATATGAGCTTGAAAGAGCAAATATGAAGATGGAAGCTGAGGGCCTTGAAAAGGCAGTTGCAAGCGACGTTTTAATGGGTATAACCAAAGCGGCTCTCGCAACCGACTCCTTCCTCTCTGCCGCTTCCTTCCAGGAAACAACAAGAGTTTTAACTGACGCAGCAATCAAAGGAAAGAAAGACCCGCTTATCGGTCTTAAGGAAAATGTTATTATCGGTAAACTTGTTCCAGCAGGAACAGGTATGCCGGAATACAGCGGAATATACGTTCAGGCAAACGAGAACGAAGAAATCGCTTCCGCCCTTTCCGAAGAATAATTCAAAAATAAAAAGGATGTTCTTACGAACATCCTTTTTTACTCTTCAAAATATAACAACTTATATGGCGGTATTTCCAAGGCTTTAGCAATTTTAAACAATGTATCAAGTGAGATAGCTTTATAAATATTTGGAGCCTCAATCTGACCTATAAATGAAACACCGCAATCCAATATCTCTGCAAGTTGTTCTTGTGTTAGGGATTTTAATTTTCTGTAATAAGCTATTTTTAACCCTATTTTTATATAATTATCTTTAAACTCAATATTCATTATATCACCCAATATAATTTTATACTATTGACAAGTAAATATAAATATGATAATATTAATATAATTATTA
>JAZRTD010000058.1:0-1117 GCA_045651845.1 Clostridia bacterium
TATGATTCCTGTTTCAACGGTCCAGATGGAGTATCTTGTTGGCAAAAAGCCAAAGGCTATGCTGGAGATTGCTGAAAGGGTTGTAAGATGTGCAAAATCTCTTTGCGATGATGTTGAAGTTTCGCTGATGGATTCAACAAGGGCGGAAAAAGAGTTCTTATGCCAGATTATCGGTAAGGTTATTGAATGCGGGGCAGGGACGATTACCCTTTGTGACAATTCAGGAGAAATGCTTCCTTATGAGTTTGAAGGCTTTTTAAAGGGTATTTATGACGCTGTTCCCCAGATGAAAGAAGTAAGAGTTTCTGTTGAGTGTTCAGATTCCCTTAATATGGCGGCAGCCTGTGCCATTTCCTGTATAGGAAGCGGAGTTACGCAGATTAAAACTTCAGTTATTTCAAACGAATATCCAAAGCTTAGCGCTGTTGCGAAAGTGTTCCGCGAAAAGGGCGATGCTCTTGATGTTACAACAAAAATCAATATGACTGTTCTTGATAATTCGGTGAAGAAAATCAAGCTTATGACAAGAGGTGCAAATTCGTATTCTCCTTTTGACGGAGGCACAACATCGGGAAGTGATGAAAAAATTGTTCTTTCTGCGACAGATGACATAGCCTCTGTAAAAATGGCGGTTGCAAAGCTTGGATATGAGCTTTCAGACGAGGATAACGCAAGAGTTTATGATGAATTTTTAAAGCTTTCGAAGAGCAAAAAAGTCGGAGCAAAGGAGCTTGATGCTATTGTTGCCTCGGTTGCTATGCAGGTTGTTCCAACATACAAGCTTAAAAGCTATGTTATAAACAATGGAAATATTATTACACCAACTGCCCATATAGAGCTTGAACGTGACGGAAAGATTCTCCAGGGCTTTTGTATTGGTGACGGGCCTGTTGATGCGGCATTTTTGGCAATTGAACAAATTACGGGGCATCATTTTGAACTTGATGATTTTCAGATTCAATCGGTTACTGAAGGCAGAGGAGCTATGGGCTCAAGTATCGTTAAGCTTCGTCATAACGGAAAGCCGTATTCGGGAAAAGGTATTTCAACGGATATTATCGGAGCAAGTATAAATGCTTATATAAATGCCCTCAACAAAATTTATTTTGAGGAGGAC
>JAZRTD010000059.1:0-11125 GCA_045651845.1 Clostridia bacterium
TTACCCGCTCGGTAGAACGGAGAACAATGTTAACAAGCATATTCATAAGAATAGCAGGGTATGAGAAAACTGCAATCCTTAAATATCTTATGCCTGCGTCAAGAACGGCTTTGTCACGGTTAAAAATGCTGATAACTCCGCCTGGCGCCAAAAATCCAATAAGCATAAACAAAAGCGCAAGGCTCATACCGAAAACAGTTGCAAGCCCGTATGTATGTATAATTCCTTTTTTATTTCCTTCGCCGTAGTATTGGGAAAAGAACACGGCCGCCCCTGAACATATTCCGAATATAACCATATTGAGTAGCCAGCTCCATTGTCCTGCCATTCCCACTGCGGCAAGACTGACATCGCCAAGCTGTCCAACCATAAGGGTATCCACCAGAGCGAAAGAGCTTGTCAGTAAATTCTGAATTGCAATAGGAATAGCCAGAGTCGACATTGATTTCCAAAATATTTTATCGCCCAATAAATTTTGAATCATAGAAATTGTCCTTATATATCTTTAATATGTATTTTTTTATTTTCAATTTTTATTTCTTTATTACATATATCATAAGCCGCTTTTTTATGGGAAATGATTATACAGGTTTTATCTTTAAGGTTTTTTATGTTTTGAAGAAGCTCCTTCTCGGTTTCTTCATCAAGAGCAGAGGTTGCCTCGTCAAGAAGAATTATCGGCTCGCCGGAGAGGATTGCTCTTGCAACAGCAAGACGCTGAACCTGTCCCTCTGAAAGACCAAAGCCTTTTTCACCGATAATTGTATCAAGTCCCAACGGGAATTCCTCTATAAATTTATCTGAACAGCTTACAGAAAGTGCAAAATTTATTTCTTCGTCAGTTGCATCATTTTTGCAAATTGTAACAGCGTCCCGAAGTGTGCCTGATAAAAGAAGATTGCCTTGGGGAACATAGGAGAAAAGAGGTCTTGTGCTTTTGTCGGCAATTCGTTTTTCTCCGTCATTAAAAACTAATGAAATCTGTCCGCTTTCGGGATTTATAACGCCTAATAAGAGCTTTAAGAGTGTACTTTTCCCAATCCCCGAAATCCCAGAAATTACAGCGAAATCGCCCTTCTTAATTTCAAGATTTGCGTTTTGCAAAACGATATCGCGGTCATAGCCAAAGCTAATATCCTCAAAGAGGAGAGAGTCAAGCTTTTCATAAGAGGATAACGAATCAAGAGCCTTGATATTTTCACCTTTTTCGCCGTTTAATTGTTCGATTTCAATAATTCTTTCAGCGGAAGCAAGAATTGAATAATATCTTGGCAAAATTCCTGACATACCTGCAAATGGGGATTGAATTTGGTTAACAAGCTGAATAATTGCAGTAATCGTTCCGACGGTTATAGCACCCGAATAAAGGTTAAAAGCGCCCCAGCCAAAGGCAAAGAGAAATCCCAATTGGAAAATAAGGCTTAGACCTGTGTTTGCCGCTATGCTGATTGTTCTGCGTTTCATCTTAGCATCATAATTATCATCTTGATATATTTGGGCCTTTTCGTTTATTTTATCTTCAATGCCGAAAACCTTTATCATAAGAATTCCGCCAATTGATTCCTGAAGAAATGAACGGAGAATACCATCGGTTTCTTGGATTTTCTTATGAAGTTTTTTCATAAGTGTTCTGAAAAAGCTTGTCACAAGGAGAATAAGTATTCCTGCAATAATAAACAAAAAGGCGAAGCTTGGGTCAAGAAGAATAAGACCCGCTGCCGCAAAGACAAGCCTTGTTATCATAGCAACAACAGATGGCGCAAGAGTTATAATCCCATCGCTCATAATACTTATATCGCTTGTAAGTCTGGTCATAAGGTCTCCGCTGTGAAAAGCGGTTATTTCACTGTAATCTTTATTAAGAATATTTGAAAAAAGTTTGCTTTTAAAAATAATTTCGGTTTTTGCACAGACTCTGACAGATATGTTTTGTACGATTATGCGAATAACAATCTGTGATGTTATAAGCAATAAAAGAAAAATGAGGCCTGAAATAAGCCCTTGTTTATCAAAGGTGTTTGCAGCGTCGATAACAGTACTGCATTTAAAGGCAAAAACAACACCTAAAAAGGATAAAACGGCATTAGAAATAATCAGTAAAAAAACAGCGGGGAACTGATTTTTTACTGATTTAATAATCCATTTTAAGGTATCTTTGTCTTTCATCTTTTTGGTCTGCATTTTAAAAGCCCCCAATTAATTACCTTTTTGAAAAATGATTTGCGGTATCTTCGTCTTAAAACTGCATACAGACAATAAAAACGCATAGTTGCAGAAGAAATGGAGAAAAATTTTTCGCCTTTATAAACTCCTGTCACCACCCCGATTATTTGGTCATCGGTTATTCCGGATTCTAAAATAATCTGGTTGTCGCCGCACATTGTGTATGTCCCGTCAGGGTGTTTTTTAACAATTCTATGCAGGATGAAACTCCCGTCCTCTCTGCGATAGAACGGTATGTCATATTTTTTTAGCGGAGCGGAGGACTTTGAAAGCTCAACACGGTCAATCCCTTGACGTATGAGAGGAAGCATACTTATTCCCCTTGGATTAAACACAACACTTCCGCCATTTTTAATTTGTTCCTCGATAAGAGGGAACAGTTCATCAAGGGAAACCTGCTTAACTTCATTATTCATCAAGTAAATCCGCCTCACGCATTTTATTTATGAAAGCTGAAATTCCCTGCTTTGCAACATCTTCGCTGACCTCGTATTCATCCAGCATTTTCTTTAAAAGTTCATCTTCGGTTGCACCGTTTTCCAGAAGCTTCCAGAGAAAAGCCCCGCTGTCATTTAGGTTAATCATTCCGCCAAAGTCCATAGTTTCAGCTCCAATTGCAACAACAACGTTACAACCTGCAACTTCGCGGAGCATATATCCGGGTTTAATTTTCATAGAAATTATCTCCTTTTCAGCAATTCTGAATTTCAAACAGGAGGAAGAAATAATTATTCACCCATATCGATTTGAGCATTGTGGATAAATTTTGTTCCTTCTTCAACATAAAAGATATCTTTGCTTGAGCCGTAATCTGATGCAACAACGCCATCTCTTATTAAACGGATTGAGCTAAAGCTACCCTTATAAATTTCATTTTTTGTTCCTGTTCTAATTGCAAATCTGCCTGATACATCAGTGTTTTTAAGTATTGCACCGTCTTTTGCACCCTCGCCGATAATAAGGTCGCCTGAAATTTTTGCATTTTCAAGAGTAACGCCCTCGCTGCGAACAACAACATTTCCTGCAGGAATGTCGGTATATGAGCCTGCTTTGTCAATATATGTTGTAACCATACGGTTCATAACTGCAGCAAATTCAGAACGTGTTATATTGTCTTTCGGGTTCAACATTCCGTTTGAACCTCCAACATATCCGCTTGAAACAACGGCAGCAACAAGGTCTTTTGCCCAGTCTGCAACCATATTTCCGTCAGAAAATACGGAAAGAACCTCATCTGCACTCTTTGCTCGTTTAAAATATTCGTCGATTTCCTTATCGTAGTTTAATGAAAACATACGGGCAAGAACTGCAAAGGTTTCTTCTCTTGTTATGTTATTTGAGGGATTGAGCATACCGTCAGAGCCGTTAAATGCTCCCATTGCAACAGCCTTTGCCATTGAGGAATAGAACCAGTCAGATGTGTTAACATCAGTAAATGCAGAAATGTCAGCCTCTTTTGTTGCACCGAAAGCACGAACCATAATAGTTGCCATTTCAGCTCTTGTCATTGGGTCATCAGGGCGGATATATCCGTCTGAACCGCCGATAAGACCGTTGTTTACAGCGTTTGTGAGAGCTTCTGTTGCCCAGTTGTCAGGCATATCAACAAAAACCTCCGCCGAGCAAACGCTAAACAGCATAACTGCACAGATAAGTAAACTTAAAACTTTTTTCATAATAAAATCATCCTTTCGTATAATGGTTACACACATTAACATTATACTACATATTTATAAATTTTTCAATAGGTTTTGTTAAAAAATCCACCTCGCCAGTCACCTTTTGGTGCCAGCTTCTCCTTGAAGGCGCAAATTGCCTGTGGCAATCGTTTAGCGCTGACCGAGGCGAGAGCCGAGACAGGTGGGTTGCGTAGCAACACGGATGAGGTGGAAAGACATGAAAATTCCGCCCAAATCGGGCGGAATTTTCTATTAATAAAGTTATTTTACAATAACAATTTCCTGAACTGTGTCACGGTAAATCTTAATGAATATTCTTGCTTCGTTGCCTTCTTCGTAAACCTCAATGTCTTCAGGAGCTACAACGGAAACCCTTCCTTCGCCTCTTGT
Source organism: Clostridia bacterium (assembly GCA_045651845.1). Taxonomy (GTDB): domain Bacteria; phylum Bacillota; class Clostridia; order Monoglobales; family Monoglobaceae; genus SIG454. The sequence goes on from JAZRTD010000059.1 coordinate 4,293, forward strand.
TGAGTCATAAAGGTAAACTGTTGCATCTGCTGTTGAATAATTTGTTACAGAGCCGTTTACATCAACATTTACGGATTTAGCAAACTTTTTAGTTACTCGTCCGTAAACTGCTTTAAGGTCTGTTGAAACATCACGGGTAAATTCAGTTGTCTTATCGCTGGCATTGAAGAGAAGCTGTATTTCGTCAGCCTCGCCCTTTGTGTTTGTGCTGTACTGAATTATATCACCTCTCTGGAGCGGTACGGAATCCTTAATAAAGATGCCTGTTCCGCTTCCATTTATAGTGACTCTCTTGCCCTCTGAAAGTCCGTATAAAACATCGATTGCTTCGTATTCTTCGTTCTGTGCCTGAGCAAGCTCGTCAACTAAAACAATCGGTGCTTCTGCAGATGCAATTCCTGTTGAGTTTGTAACAAGAACAATTCCTGCAGTATAGCTTTCTGAAAGGTCGTAAATCTTAACATCGTAAGAGCCGTCGTTTGTGAACATTGATTTGTTTCTTACTGCAAACTTATCTGTGTCTGTTCCTGCGCCCACCGGAATATCAAAGATTATGGTCTGAGGGTCGATTGTAACATCTCCAAGCTTTCCTGACGCTGATTTATAAATCATACCCTCTTGTGAAATGTTGAGAGTGAACTTTTCTGTGTTAGGTGCACCTGTTGCAGTGTTGTCAAATGCTGTGTTAATTTCGGTTATTTTATTATCAGCATTTGTTCTGAATGTGATAAGTTGCGGAGTAACTGTTCCGCCGGGGGCGATTGTGCCTAAAACTTCTGTCGGTGTAATTCCGTAAGTTCCGTTAAGACGGATTCTGTTGGCACTGCCGTATACATTTGTTTCCCCGCGTTCTGTGAATATCTTGAACTGAACATCTGTGTCAAGTGTTCCTGTTTCAGCAGCGTTTACAAGGTAACCGTATAGTTCTCTTGCTGTTGTGTTATCGGTGCCTGCATCTGATTTATCAACTGCGGCAATTTTGCCTTCGTAGTCAAAATAGAAACGGCCTGTGTCACGGATATTGATTTCGTTCGGGTAGCTCTTTGCAATCTTATATGAGGTTGACTCATTGTTGAAACGAACAGCACCGTTTGAAGAAATCTGTGTTACTGTTCCCGAAATACTTTCGTCGGTTACATATCCTCTTATAAGCTCTTTATCACGGCTTGTTGTATATGAAATAACATTCCATTCTCTAAGATCGCTTGTCTGGATTTCATTTCCGTTTTTGATAAGAGTATACTTAACTGTTTCTTCTTCAGGGTCTAAAACGATTGATGTTCCGTTGTATTTGTCTGTAACTCTGCCCGTAACTGTTGAAACTGTGTCAACTACAATGTTTGTAAACTCGTTAACAAAAACGATGTCGTAAACATTATTGACATCTGTATCTAAAAGAACAAGGTTACCTGAGCCTATTTTAAGATTTTCAGGGGTTACCTGCGTGTCATATTTTCCGTTATAGATGAATACGGGGTTTGGAACTGTTGTGACTGTCTTTGGATTTGACATATTCTCTGTTGAATATGTTATGGTAATCCCGTCAGCAACTGCTCCGCCTGTTGTTGTTATATCATCGGAGTTGAGGGTTAATGTGTTGTTTTTGCTTGCCTGAGAACGAACAACAATAACTGTTTTTTCGTCGCTTGTAGCATCAATTCTTGCGTAGTAAACAACATTGTGGCCTAAAAGCTGTTTAGCACCGGATGTTCCCTCAACAAATACTTCGTTGTTAATCTGAATTCTGTCTTCGGCTACTGTGTTTCCGCCGTTTAAAGTTGTTTCGCTTGTTCCTGTAATCTGGCCATAGCCTTTCTCAACATTGAGCTTGTCTAAAAGAAGAGTTTTGTCAACAACCTCATAGCTGATGTTTGTGCCAAAGCCTGTCTGCTCCATAAGGTTAACTGTTAAAGCGTTGAAAACAAGCTGTGCAACATCTCCTCGGCTTGCAGATGATCCTGCACCGGATGTTATACCTTTTAAAAGCTGGTTTGTTGATGCAACATACATATATCCGCCGGGGAACCCGCCGTTACTCTGTGCCACAGGCTCATATCCCATAGCGCGGACTATAATTGTAACTGCCTCCTGGAAAGAAACGGGGTCATCAGGACGGAATCTGCCATTGTTGTCACCAATAATCATTCCTTGGCTGTCTGCAACATTGATTGCGCCGAGTGCCCAGTGTCTTGTTGATACATCGGGGAATCTTGAAGGTGAATTTGAGTTGATTGCAACATCTTCAAGACCGCTTGCGTAAACTGCAACTTTTGCCATCTCTGAACGCTTAATGTTATCTTCAGGACGGAAGTTGCCTGTGCCTTCGTCGCCTACCATAATTCCCAATGCACCCAAAACCTCTGCTGCCTCTTCAAATTTTGTTCCTGAAATATCAGGAGCATCAGCAACTTTTCTTGACTGATATTTTGAAGGTGCAACAGATGAACTTAACTGCTCATTCATCATTTTGTTGTATTTTGTGGCATTTTCTTCAACAATGGGTAAACTGCTGTCATTTGAAGCTTCGCTTTGGGTAACACTCCGGATGGAGCTTTCCTGTGATTGTGAATAATCATTTTTCGGCGTTTGTCCTATACCGGTAACAGCTCCTCCTGAACCGGCATCGCTCATAAGCTCGCCGGAGACAGGGAGGGTAAACTCTGTTTCTGTTCCGTAAACGCCTATCCCGGTTGCAAAAGTTAATGATAAAACAATTGCAAAGGAAAGGATTCTCTTTAACATAATTTATTCCTCCTAAAATCATATTTTTGGTTTACAAAACTATTTTGTACCTGCAAAAGAATTTAAAACTATAAGTTTTTACCACAAATAGAAAAAATTTTACAAAAAAATTTAAAATAACTGTTGAAATTTGATTTTCGTTATGCTAAACTATTTATTAAGGGAATATAAGTTTTTCTCAAATGAGATTGATTTATGAGAAAAGATTATTTTTAAGGAGGAATTCCTATGAGATTTAAAAGAATACTTTGCGGGGTTGTTGGTGTGACGGTGCTTGCGGCTTCTATGTGTGTAAGTGCGGCGGATTTCCCTGATGTTAAGGGTCATTGGGCAGAAACTTATGTTGATGCAATGGTTAAAAAAGGTTATATAAAAGGGTATGAAGACGGAACGTTTAAGCCTAATAATACTGTTTCAAATACAGAGTCTTTGATTCTTCTTGCGAGAATGCTCGGCGTTGATGAAGAAGATAATAAGTTAGCGGTTGACAATGCTCTCTCCCAGTATTCAAACACTTTGTCAAAATATAACAGTAGCTATAAAAAGGAAATTTCTTATCTTTTATACAGAGGTGTTATGGATTCTTCTGACCTTGATACCTATATTTCAGATGCAAATAAAAGCAAGGCGCTTTTAAGATATCAGTGTGCGATGCTTTTAACAAAGCTTTTAGGCGCAGATGAAGAAGTTAAAAACAGCGTGTTTATTTCTTCGTCATATTCAGATACGGCTCAGATTCCGTCAGAGGCAAGACCTTATGTTGAATATGTAAGAGATGCTAAAATTATGGAAGGTATGGGCACTGACTCATACGGCGACCCGATTTTCGGACCTAATGAAAGCGTAACAAGAGGCCAGATGGCGAAAATGCTTTCAAGTCTTATAGATGTTCTTGATGTTAAGAGTGTTAGCGGAACGGTAAGCGATGTTGATACATTCTCTGAAACTGTTACAGTTAAGAATGAAGAATATGAGATTGACGCAGAAACAATTATCAAGCTTGACGGCAAAGATGCGGAGCTTTCTGATATTGAAGATGGTATGAATGTGATTATTACCATCGTTAGAAATAAGGTTTCTATGATTGAGGCTCAGTCGGTTGAGGAAGAAGATAAACCTGTAAGAGGCCTTATCGTATCAGCCACAACAGGAGAAAAGGGCAAAGAAATTATTATTTCTGACCCGGAAGACACATCAGACAGAACCACTTATGAAGTTTCTGACGATGTAAAGGTAGTCATCAATGGTGCGGGTGAAACATTCGGAAAGCTTAAAAACAATCTGTTTGTTGAGCTTACACTTGATGAAGATGATGCTGTAATCAAAGTTGAAAGCCTTGAAAAGAGCGGTTCTGCATACGGAACAGTTGAAAGCAAAAACCTTGACTCAAAGGTGCCGACAATTACTGTTACCAATAAAAAAGGCGAAAAAACCACCTATGAATGCAGCAACGATGGCGTTAGCGTTACAAGAAACGGCCTGACATCAAATCTTCTTGACTTGGTTGTAGGCGACAATGTAACACTTAAGCTTACTTACGGAAAGATTACAAAAATCAGCGCTGAAAGCGAATCTCAGAACTCTTCCGGCAATATTAAGTCCATAACACATTCTACAAGCGGAACAACAATGGTTGTTGCAACAGATAAGAATGAAGTTGAATATACAGTCGGAACAGACGCAATCATTTTGGTTGACGGCGTTGAGGGAACTGTTTATGATTTAAGACCGGGCAGTGATGTTAAGTTCAGAGCGGAAAGCACGAAGCTTACAAAGATTGAAACAACAAAGGCTGTTTCATCTAACAGCATTGAGGGTACAGTTACCTCCGTTCAGACAGGACATAACCTCCTTATGGTTAAGGTTGGCTCAACAGATGTTACAGTTGGAGTTACCGCTTCAACAAAGATTATAAAGAGTTCAACAGGCTCAAACATTAAGCTTTCAGGAATTGACACAGACTCACAGGTTACAGTTACAGGAAGCAATGCAACAGGTATGTTTATTGCAACAGTTATTATTGTTCACTAATTAAATTTTAAAATTTTGAGCAGCAGTAGATATACTGCTGCTCTCTTTTAATATTACAAATAAGGAAAAGAATTATGACAGGACTTTATATCCATATTCCGTTTTGCGTAAGGAAGTGTAAATATTGCGATTTTAATTCATACAGCAATTGCGAAAATTTGTATGAAGATTATTTTTCATGCCTTGAAACAGAACTCAACAAATATGCGGATTTGACTTTTGATACGGTGTATATAGGCGGAGGCACGCCCACGGTTCCGCCTAATTATTATCTGACAAGGCTTGTTGGGAGTATTAAAAATAAAACACGGGACTGCGAAATAACTGTTGAGTGTAATCCGGGAACTGTGACATTATCGGATTTTGAAAATCTTAAATCTGCAGGCGTAAACCGCATAAGCATTGGTCTTCAGAGCGGAGATGATAATGAGCTTAAGATGCTGGGGCGGGTGCATAGCTTTTCGGATTTTGAGGAGAGCTTTAATAATGCCAGGAAGGCAGGGTTTGAAAACATTTCCCTTGATATAATGTTTGGTCTTCCTGACCAGACTTTAAACGGACTTCAAAATACTCTTCAAAAAGCGGTAAAATTCAAAGCAGAACATATTTCTTGTTATTGTCTTAAAATCGAAGAAGGGACTCCTTTTTCAAAAATGAAGCTCAATCTTCCTGATGATGATAAAAGTGCGGATATGTATGATTTATGTGTGAAGTTTTTGGAAGAAAACCAATATAAGCGGTATGAAATCTCGAATTTTGCCAAAGACGGAAAGCTTTCAAAGCATAACACCAAATACTGGCTTATGGAGGATTATATCGGCATTGGCGCAGGGGCACATTCCTATTATAAAAACAAAAGATTTTCGAAAATTTGCAATCTCAGAGAATATATTGATGCCATAAAAAATGGAGAGGATGCGGTTGAGGAAATAAGGTTTGTCAGCGAAGAAGAAAAAATGAGCGAGTTTGTTTTTTTGGGACTTCGTATGACAGATGGTATAAGCGAGGCGGATTTTGAGAAAACTTTTAACAAGGGGATAGATGAGGTTTACGGAAGTCAGATTGAAAAATATTTAAAAATGGGCGTTATAGAGCGGAAAAACGGAAGAACATATATAAAACCGAAGTATCTTTATGTTAGCAATAATATTTTATCCGATTTTGTGTAAAAAATAACAAAAACTATTGACAAAATTTGAAAAGAGTGTTATAGTATGAATATACTTTTAGCACTCTTTTTTGTTGAGTGCTAACAAAAAGGCGGGAAGGGTGATAAGGTTGGCTTTAGATGACAGAAAAAAGGTTATTCTTCAGGCGGTTGTTGAAGATTATATAAATACTGCGGAGCCTGTGGGGTCAAGAAGTATTTCTAAAAAGTCTGACCTTAATCTGAGCGCCGCAACCATTCGTAATGAAATGGGTGACCTTGAGGAAATGGGACTTTTGGTTCAGCCTCATACGTCTGCAGGGCGCGTGCCGTCAACCCTTGGATACAGATTATATGTTGATAACCTTATGCAAAAGTATGAAATGACGGCAAATGAGATTGAAAAGCTTCGGGAGGCAGTTGGTCTTAAGGTTAAAGAACTTGATAAAATAGTCAGAGGCGTTGCGGGGGCATTTTCAAACCTTGCAGGGCTTCCTGTTATCGGCGTTTTGCCAACTGCGGAAACGGGCCTTGTTAAAAACATAAAGGCTGTGGCTGTTGACGAAAATACGGTTATGGTTATAATTTCCGACAGGTCGGGAATTATAAAAAATAAGCTTTTAAGACTTAAAACAACTGTTAATGAAGAATTTGTCAATTCTTTGAATGAAATTCTTAACGAAAACCTGACAGGGCTTACTGTTTCGGAAATAAGTCTTAAAAATGTTATGAAAGTTCAAAGCGCTGTGGGAAAAAATCCTGAAATTCTAACCTCGGTTTTAGAACTTGTTCACGAGGCGGTTTCAGAAATTGACACAAAGCAGATTTTTGTTGAAGGTTTGTCCACCATATTTTCTTTCCCTGAATATAACAATATTGACAAGGTTAAGGAAATCTTTGCGGCGGTTGAAAA
>JAZRTD010000060.1:0-10657 GCA_045651845.1 Clostridia bacterium
CCTTGTCCACCATTGAAATAGATTCAATGTGAAGAACAACAGGCTTTCTGTTTGGCATAGGACTTCCGAGACTCTTAAAAAGTCTTCTTGCATAAGAATTTATAAATTCACTGTCCGCAGTTGCAGTTTCTGATAAATTAACAAGGCTTTCTATGATATTAGGATTAAAATTTTCCTTTATATAAGGCAAAAGTTCATTCCTGACCTTATTCCTTGTATAATTCGTATCAAGATTAGTGCTGTCAATACAGTACCCGAGACCATTCTCATTGCAGTAAGCCTCAATTTCCTCACGGCTTACTTTAAGAAGCGGTCTGATAACTCCATCTTCACGAACATATTTAATTCCTGATAATCCGTCAATTCCCGTTCCTCTTATTATACGCATCAAAACTGTTTCAGCTGCATCATCTTTATTATGTGCCGTGGCGATACACTTTTGACCGTCATTTTTACAAATTTCATCAAAAAAAGCATATCGTTCTTTTCTGCCGGCCTCCTCAACTGTTATCCGCTCTTTTTCAGCAATTTCAACAGCATTCACAAACTTTCTGTAAAAGGGGATACCTAACTCCTTACAAAACTTCTCAGAAAATCTTTCGTCTCGTTCCGCCTCATCCCCTCTTATCCCATGATTAAGGTGCGCTGCAGACACAGAAAACTTCATTTCATTTGCTAAAATAGTCAGAATATGAGTAAGACAAACAGAATCAGCCCCTCCCGAAAGAGCTACCAATACCTTATCGCCTTTAACTATCATTCCGTGCTCTATAATTGTATTTTTAACTTTTTCTTTAACATTAAAACTAATGCTCACGGTCTCCACTCCAGTTGGAAAATTTAAAAAATTCGCCGAGATAGGTCAAAAATTCATCACCGACTTCACCGTTTCTGTGTTTTGCAAATATACACTTTGTCTTATTTGGTTCTTCTGCTTCAGGATTATAATATCCCTCTCTTGACAGAAACATAATAATATCTGCGTCCTGTTCAATAGAACCAGACTCTCTGATATCACTAAGGCGAGGCTCCTTATTATCACGTTTATCAACCTCACGGTTAAGCTGTGACAAAGCAATAATCGGTATATTAAGGTCTTTTGCAAGAATTTTCATTGATCTTGAAATCTCAGATATTGCCTGCTGTCTGTCAGGATTTTTGGAATTCATAAGCTGAATATAGTCAATTACAATAAGACCAATTCCTTTTTCAGCCTTAAGCCGTCTGCACCTCGCAGCAATATCCGACATTGTCACGCCAGATGAATCATCAATATATATCTCTGCAGTAGAAAGTGCATCAACTGCACCTCCAACCTTATCCCAGTCATCATTCTTTAGGTCGCCCTTTTTAATTTTTTCAGAGCTTATCATAGCCTCACTTGCAAGCATTCTGTTTGCAAGCTGAACGCCGGGCATTTCAAGGTTGAATATAAGAACCGGAACTCCCTTTCTTACCGCAACATTCTGCGCAATATTAAGCGCAAATGTTGTTTTACCCATACCTGGTCTTGCTGCAATAATTATAAGTTCAGCGCCGTGAAGCCCTGCCGTTCTCTTATCTATATCAATGAAACCTGTCGGAATACCAGTTACATCACTCTTTTTTTCAGAAAGTTCTGATAAAGTTTCAACACTTTCTCCAATAAATTTCCTGATATGAACAGGACCTTTCGCCTCACGGTTTTGGGAAATATTAAGAATATTCTGCTCGGCAACACCGATTATATCCTCTATTTCTCCCTCACCTTTATAACACTTCTCTGCAATATCCTCACTTGTTTTAATCAGACGGCGGAGAGTTGCATTATCTTTAACAATCTTTGCATAATGCTTAAGATTTTTAGTTGTTGGAACAAAATTCGCAACCTCAATAATAAAATCCATACCGCCTATTTTTTCAAATGTCCCTCTTTGAATAAGGCTTTGCTTAAGTGTAACAACATCTATGGGTTTACTGATATTAAAAAGTTCTGCAAGAGCCTCAAAAAGCTCTTTGTTTCTGCCAATATAAAAATCATCGCCGTTTAGAATTTCAATAGCATCGGGAATACAATCCTTATCAAGAAACATAGCACCCAAAACCGACTGCTCTGCTTCAAGACTAAATGGAACTGTTCTAATGCTGTTTATATTTTCTTCCATTACCTTTTACCCCTTTTTTCAGGTGTTTAACTATTCTTCATTTACAGTAACCTTAAATGTTCCGTAAATTTGCGGATAAAGCTGAACCTTAACCTCTGTTGTACCACAGCTTTTTATACCGTCAGGAAGGTCAATCTTTCTCTTGTCAACCTTAATTCCCGTTTGATTTTCAAGTGCAGATGCAACATCCTTTGATGTAACAGAGCCAAAGAGTCTTCCGCCGTTTCCGGCTTTAGCAGTAAGCTTAACCTCAACATCTTTAAGCCTATCTGCAATATTTCTTGCTTTCTGCTCTTCCATATTCTTATGAAACTGTTGTGCGGCATTCTTCCCTTCAAGCTCATTTAAAGCCTGCTTGCTTGCCTCAACCGCAAGACCCTTTGGAAAAAGGAAATTTCTTGCATATCCGTCACTTACATTTATAAGGTCACCTTTCTTGCCTTGGGACTTAACATCCTGTTTTAAAATCACTTTCATACTAAATTCAATCCTTTCTATTCATTTGCCAACACTTCATCAATTGCCCAGTGCAGCTTCTCTTCCGCCTCCTGAAGTGTCATATTTTCCATTTGAGCGCCTGCAATTGTTATATGCCCGCCACCGCCAAGTTTTTCCATTATAATCTGAACATTTATTTCATCCAAAGATCTTGCACTTATATAAATCAATTTTCCTTTTTTAAGGAGAACAAATGCAGCCTCAATCCCGCTTATGTCAAGCATTTCGTCTGCTGATTGGGCACACATAACCTGCGCCTCGCGGCTTTCGTCATTAACAAGAGAAATAGCAATATTTTCCCTATAAAATCTTGCCGCACCAATTATTTTCGACTTTTTGACATATATGTCTCTGTCACATTTAAATCTGCGCCTTATTTGAATTGTGTCAACGCCAAGCCGTTTAAGATATGATGCCGCCTCAAATGTTCTGACGCCCGCTTTGTTAACAAAGCCATTGGTGTCCATAAATATACCTGCATATAAAGCTTCTGCCTCATCTTTATCAAGAATAGGCGCTTCCTGTATATACTGAATAATTTCTGTTACCATTTCGCAAGTTGAAGATGCATATGCCTCATGATGCATTAAAACCGCATTTTGAATACATTCCTCGCTTCGTCTGTGATGGTCAATCAAAACAATATTATCCGTATGTCTTAAAATATCAGGACATTCAACCATCGACGGGCGGTGAGTATCCACAACGATAACAAGAGTATCTTTTTCAAGAGTATTCATTGCCTGTTCGTTAGTTATAAAAGCCTCAACATAGTCTGTCTTTCGTTCAAAATCAGCAATGGTTTCTTTCGCATTAACCGTTTCCTTATTCACGATTATATACGCCCGCTTATTTCTGCTTTTAATAACCTTAAACAACCCTATTGCCGCACCAATACTGTCCATATCTCCTGCCTTATGACCCATTATAAGCACTTTTCCTGAATTATCAATAAGTCTTCTTAAGGCGTGCGCAACAACTCTTGCCTTAACCTTTGTTCTCTTTTCAACCTCTCGGCTTTTTGCTCCAAAAAAGTTAAGAGATTCACGGTCTTTTATAACAACCTGGTCTCCGCCCCTTCCCAGAGCCATATCGAGGGCAAATTTTGCAAATTTGTCATTTTCTTTTGGATCAATTCCGTGTTGACCCACACCAATACTTATAGTTACAGGGATTTTATTTTCCAAATTAATATTTTTTATCCTGTTTAAGACCTCAAATTTATCCGCAAGTATCTTTTCAAACTTTTTCTGTTCAAAAATAACAAGAAATTTATCTCTCTCAAATTTCCTGAAAGTTCCGTCACCCAATGCAATCCAATTCCCTATTGTTTGCTCAATTTCACCAAGAATTTTGCCGTGATTTGAGTCAGGAGTTTCTTTTAACACCTCTTCATAGTTATCAATAACAATCAAAGCTTCAACAGTTTTTTCCTCTTCGCGGAGCTTTGCAAGGATATATTCATCAGTTTTATCTATAAAATACAAAATAAGAAATTTATGTTTTGTATTCTTATCATCTCTGCCTGCTATTTTCGCTTCAACATTGTATGTGGAATCACCGATTTTCACAACAGAGCCAAACTCTCCTCTGCTTTCAACAAGCTTATTTACCTCAATCTGTGGAATCAGACTATGAACCTTAACTCCAAAAATCTCTTTCCCTCCTATAAGAGATTTGAAATTACTGTTATACCATTTTATTTCTCCGTTTAAATCAATAATCACCACAGGTGCAGGATATTTAACAAGAGAAACACCCGTTGTGTCGCTCAAACAAAAATCAAAGTTTTCAAGATATGAAATAAAACTTTTTTTCTGTCTGAATGTAAGATAAATTTCAATTAAAAAATATAAAAAAGCAATAAAACCGGGATTTAAAAATGTATTCTCTGAAACATTTTCATTGGTAATACGAAGTGAAATGATAATAAGCATCATAATACCAAGTCTGACTGTCCGCATATCAAACAGCTTATTTATCATACCTTGCCGCTTTTTTAAACGCTTGCTTTTCAAATCTATTCACCTATCCTTTTCACTTTTCTGAAATCGTAAAAACTATCAATCATACCAATAACAGAAAGCAATTGAATTGCTATATTACTCGTCAGAAGTATAGCAAAAATATAGATAAACCATCTTACAAATCCATATCTCAATTTTGCCTTAAACTTACTTTCAATAAACGAAAGTCCGCAAAATGCCAAGATAGCATCAAGAATCATCACAACATTATTGAGCACAACAGAAAGCGCACCTGCTTCTGCAGAAAATATAAGAATAATGCTTGAAATAAAATATATATAAGACATACTTCTCGGTGCGCTGTGAGAATCAAAACAAATGTAATCCGGATTCTCACCGCCAAATTTCTTAATAAATAAATTAAGAATTATAGTATGAATATATCCGATTGCAGCAGAAAACAGAATAATAATTGAAGGGAACACCATTTTGGAAAAATCAACAACTGCATCAATAAGCACATTAACCTCTTCCGCCTTAAGCGATTGCTCTCCTAAAAGGATTTGTCCCATCATCTCCTTCGCAGAATTACCCATTTCATCAAACATTCCGGCAATTCCACTGCCTATTAAATTCCCTGACAGATACATTGAAAAAATATAAACTGCCAAAAAGCTTAATGCGGTTCCTAAAAGTCGAATATAGTATTCAGCTTTTCTTAACACCAATATTCCGGATATAATTCCCGGAGCAATTCCCATTAAGGGGATAATAAGCATCACAGGATGAAATCCGCCTACTAATAATGAAAGTAATGATGATGCAACTATATTTATAATAGTCGCAACAATTCCGCTTCTAATGAAGCAATATGCAGAGACCACAGATGCAAGTGTCATAAACAGTACCGAACAAAACGGCAATATTCCCGAAAGTAAAACAAGAAAAGCTGTTGAAATAACGCATATAACAGAAACTGCAAACGATGTACTTTTATTCATTTTATTCCTCCGCAATATCAGAGTTTTAATATCCGTATATATATATTTGAATGAAGTGTAATTCGCATTAATGCATACACCATCCCATTATCCATTTATTATACCAAAAATAAATAAATTTTTCAAGAGTTTTATGCAAATAATATAAATATAAATTTTTAAAAAATTTTTAACAAAGGTATTGACAAATACTCGAAGTTATGGTAATATATAACCTGTTCGACATAAAATATGGCGGTATAGCTCAGTTGGCTAGAGCATGCGGTTCATACCCGCAGTGTCACTAGTTCGAATCTAGTTACCGCTACCATACCCGCTTTGAAACATAAGCGGGTTGTTATTTGGCTCCTTGGTCAAGTGGTTAAGACTCCGCCCTCTCACGGCGGCTACAGGGGTTCGAATCCCCTAGGAGTCACCAGAAAAAAGCACTTCTTTGGAAGTGCTTTTTTCTATGAATTATCTATTTAACTTCTAAATAATAAAAATACCACTCATAGTATTGTGAGTGGTATTTTTATTACTTACTGTTTAATGGATTGTCCTCTGAAAGTTTAACAGATAATGAAATTTCACCTTTGTTTTCTCTAAACACCTTAATCTTAAGATATTCGCCCGGTTTAAATTTATTTTTTATATTATTGAGTTCAGTGTTGGATTTAACCTTTATGCCGTTTGCCTCAATAATTATATCCCCTCTCAAAAGACCGCCTTGCTGTGCTCCGCTGCCCGGAGTTACTGAATTAACCCATATTCCTTCAGGCCATCCATATCGCTTTGCAACACTGGTTGTAACATCAACCGTTGTAATACCTATAACAGGTCTGCCTTTCACATAGCCAAATTCAACTAAATCACTTGCAACAACAACTGCTTCTGAAATAGGAATTGCAAATCCCATTCCTTCAACAGATGACGATGAAATTTTCGCAGAATTAACACCTATCACTTCCCCATAGGCATTAACAAGTGCACCTCCGCTGTTTCCGCTATTTATCGCGGCATCTGTTTGAATGTAATTCATAGTGAGATTCTCGCTCATCTTAACTTTTCTGTTTGTTGCGCTGACAATCCCTTGAGTTATTGACCCAAAAAATTCCATTCCCAAGGGGTTGCCAATAGCAATTGCCCTTTCGCCAACTTCAATTTTGGATGAGTCACCAAGTTTGGCAACTGTCAGGTTATCTTTAGTCGATATTTTAACAACCGCTAAATCCGTATTTACATCAGTGCCAACAATCTCACCATCATAAGTTGTATCGCCTGCAATCTGAACAGAAACTTTTTTAGCCCCCTCAACAACATGGTTATTTGTAATGATATAATAGAAACTGCCGTCATTTTTGAAAATTATTCCTGAACCTGACGCTTCAGATACACCCTCGGTTCCCCAGAAAAAGTCCGTTACAGCAACTTCGGAAATAATCCCCACCACCGATGGGCCAACAAGCTTTGCAATTTCCTGCGTTGTAAGTTCTTTTTTAGCGTTGATTTCTGTATCATTTTTCAATTCATTATTAAGCTCAGCCTTAACAACATTATAGTCATTAACCTTATCCCCCCAAAAGAAGCCTGTTGTAAAGCCTGCCGATACAATCGCAACATTTAAAGCTAAAGCGATTATACCTGTATAGAGTTTCTTTTTATTATTAGGTTGTTTATTTTGAGTTTGTTTGGAAAATTCATTCTCATTCTTATAATTATCCGGAATATTCATATGCATTCTCCTTTCTGTATACCATTATTTATTATAATTATATAAATGTTATGTTATAATCAGGTGTAAAAAATGTGTCTTTTTTGTGAACACTACAACTGACCTTTTTCAAGAGAAAATACAAATTCGGCAAACTCACCTTCAACCCCTGAAGCAGTAATAGATTTACCGTGCCTGTTTAAAATAGATTTAACGATATATAATCCTATGCCTGTTCCATCCTTGTTATCCGAGCGTGATTTATCCTGCTTGTAAAATCTCTCAAAAATAAGTTTCCCATCATCTGACGAAAATCCTTTTCCTGTATTTTTGACAGAAATTTCATATTCGTCTTGTCTTTCAGTAACCTTAATTAAAATTTCACCGTTTGGATAAGTAAACTTAATAGCATTATCCAACAGATTTGTAATTACTCTCTTAATATCATCTTTATCTGCTTTAACACAGCAAAAATCATCACATAATATAATATTTACAGAAATATTTTTTTCATCAATTTTCTTTTCAAATGCAACAACAGATTGAGTAATAAGTCTATTAATATCGAAATCAGATATCTGAAGTTGGGTTTTTTGATTAAGATTTCTTGTGACTTCCAGAAAAGAATTAACAAGCCTTGATAGTCTTTTACATTCGGAGTAAACTATTTCTAAATACTCCTCTTCTTTTTCAGGCGGGATTGTCCCGTCAAGAATAGCTTCAATAAAACCTGTTATTGTTGTCATAGGAGTTCTTAGTTCATGAGAAACATCTGAAACAAAGTTATTTCGTATTTCTTCAAACCTTTCAAGTTCAAATGCCATATTGTTAAAAGTGTCTGCAAGCTCATTCAGCTCTTTAACACTGTTTTCACTTTTACCAAGCTTAACTCTTGATTCAAATTCACCTTTAGCAAACCTGTTCGCACTCTCGCCGATTATTTTTATAGGTTTCACAATTTTTTGCGATGAATAATATGCAAACATAAAAGCCAAAATCAGAACAATTGATGTTGAATAAATCGCAATCCTCATAATCTGTGTATTAATAGTATTTTGCGTAGGTTGAGGCGTGCTGATGATTATTTCTCCAAGAATTGAATATTCTCCTTCTTCATCTGTCTGAACAATAGGAGTAACATAAATATCCATTTCCGTTTTAAATACTCCGTCAAGAGTTCCGCGTAATGTGTATTCGCTTCCGCGAAGATAACTTTTGTCAATATATTCAGTTTTTTTGTTAAATTCCTTACCTGTTGCAATCTCAAGAGCAATTCTTCCGCTTTTGTCAGCGATTAAAATATTATAATCCGAGCTCTTTGAAAATCCCTCTAAAAAGTCTTTAATATATTCGCTGCTTAAACTTCCCTCCTGATTAACAACACGAACAATGGTTTGAGCATCTTTTTTAAGCCTCTCTGAACTACTGGATTTCATATATTGAGTCAGCAGAAAGGACTGAAGAACAGTCAGAAAAATTGTCCCTATAACAACAGTTATCATTGTTATATACATCATATAACCGAAAATCGTTTTCTTGAACATATACACCACTATTTCATTTCAAATTTATATCCAACTCGCCATACCGTATTTATTTTCCAAGGGTATTGAGGTCCTTCAATTTTTTCACGCAACCTCTTGATATGAACATCAACAGTCCTGCTGTCTTTGATAAAGTCATATCCCCAGATTTTTTCAAGCAATTGTTCTCTTGAAAAAACTTTATTAATATTTTTCACTAAAAAAGTGAGTAACTCAAACTCTTTAAGCGGAAGCTGTATTTTTTTATTTTCAATTAAGACTTCGTGCGTTGTTTGGTTTATTACAAGATTTCCAACCGAGATCTCATCATCGCTCTCTGCTTTTTGCATTAAATCGCTTCTTCTGAGAACCGCTTTAACTCTTGCCATAAGTTCTTTCATTTCAAAAGGCTTGACCATATAGTCATCAGCTCCCGTTTCAAGTCCGAGAACTTTATCGAAAGTCTCACCTCTTGCTGTAAGCATTATAATCGGAATATTGCTATCTCCTCTTATTGCTTTACAGACTTCCAAGCCGTCTTTTTTAGGGAGCATTATGTCAAGAATTATAATTGACGGATTAAATGCTTTGTATTTTACTAATGCATCCTCTCCGTCATTTGAGGTTTCAACTTCGAACCCTTCCTTTTTAGCATAAAGACTAACAAGTTCACAAATATTTAAATCATCTTCAACAATGAGCATTTTATATCTTTCCATATATGCCTCCATTTTAAACAGAGTGCTGCAATGCAGCACTCTACAAAATTATTTTTTCTTTTGAATTGCAGCTTTTGCAGTTTCAACTATTGTTTCCGCATCAAGACCATAAAGTTTAAGAAGCGCTGCAGGATTTCCTGAACGGCCAAAAACATCCTTTGTTCCAACTCTCAAAACAGGAACAGGATATTCCTCCGAAACAACTTCAGAAACTGCACTGCCAAGTCCGCCTATAATATTATGCTCTTCGGCAGTTACGATAGCACCGGTCTTTTTCGCAGCATCAATTATAATTTCTCTGTCGATAGGCTTTATTGTAGCCATATTTATTACAGATGCATTAACGCCCTCGCCTTCAAGAGTTTTTGCTGCATTTATAGCTTCTGGAACCATAAGACCCGTTGCAATAATAGTAACATCCGTACCTTGTTTGAGATAAACACCTTTTCCAATTTTAAAATCATATGTATCATCAAAGATTGTGGGAACAGCTAATCTTCCAAATCTTAAATAAACTGGACCGTCATATTCAATTGCAGCTTTAACAGCAAGTCTTGATTCTGTTGCGTCAGCAGGATTTATAATCACCATATTGGGGATTGTTCTCATAATTCCCATATCCTCAAGACACTGGTGGCTTGCCCCGTCTTCACCAACAGAGATACCCGCATGAGTTGCCCCGATTTTAACATTGAGTTTTGGATAACAAATAGAATTTCTGATTTGTTCAAAGGCTCTTCCCGCTGCAAACATAGCAAACGAGCTTGCAAAAACAACTTTACCGCAAGAAGCAAGTCCTGCTGCCGTTGACATCATATTTCCCTCAGCTATACCCATATTTATAAAACGCTCAGGATATATCTTTTTAAAAGAATCCGTTTTTGTTGATTTAGATAGGTCTGCATCTAAAACAACTATATTTTCATTTGCACCAAATTCAGCCAAGGCTTTACCATAAGCCTCTCTTGTCGCGAGTTTATCACCAATATTATATCCCATTAGTTTTTACCTCCAATCGCCATTATGTATTCATCAAGCTCCGCTATTGCCTGTTCATATTGCTCTGCATTCGGAGCTGCACCGTGCCATTCAGCCTTGTTTTCCATAAAGGA
>JAZRTD010000061.1:0-3031 GCA_045651845.1 Clostridia bacterium
TTGTTGAGCTTGATGAAGAATATTCGGAAGTAAGCTTTATAAATTGCGAAGGAAAGCTTTGCGGAAATAAAGTTTATATTGAAAAAATTGCTGCATTTGAATTTGCGGGATTTGAAGTAAGGAAATAAAGGATGTAGCTAAAATGAAGAATATTGCTGAAATTGATATAAATTTTAAAGTTGAAACAAAAATAGACAAAAGCGATATTGAATTCTATAATGTTAAGGAGCACCCGTTTTGCATTTTTGGCTTAATTTATGACGAAATGTTTCGCCGTATGCCTGAAGATATTGCAAATAAGGTTAATAGCGGGGTTAAAGAACTTCATACAAACACTTCAGGAGGAAGAATAAGGTTCAAAACAGATTCTCCCTATGTTGCAATTAATGCAGTTATGCCTAATAAACTTCACTTTCCCCATATG
Source organism: Clostridia bacterium (assembly GCA_045651845.1). GTDB lineage: Bacteria > Bacillota > Clostridia > Monoglobales > Monoglobaceae > SIG454. The sequence goes on from JAZRTD010000061.1 coordinate 425, forward strand.
CCTCAAACAGGAATAACTGGCTTTGATATATATGTAAACGGACGCTATAAAAAGACCTTCATTCCGCCTCTTGATATGGACGGAGGGTTTGAAAGTGTATGCGATTTTGAAGGAAGTGAAATGCGCGAAATAACCATAAATTTCCCTCTTTACAACAATGTTAAGGATTTATATATCGGACTTTCAAAAGACGCTGTTTTTGAGGAGATGACGCCGTACCGATATGATAAAAATGTGTTATTTTACGGCTCCTCTATAACTCAAGGCGGATGTGTATCAAGACCGGGGCTTGCATATGTTAATTTGTTATCAAATATGCTTGATTGTGATTATGTTAATCTTGGATTTTCTGCCAGTGCACGTGGTGAATTGATAATGGCGGAGTATATCGCTGAATTAAATCCTGATATATTTGTTATGGATTATGACCATAACGCGCCAACCCCGGAGCATCTTGAAAAGACTCACGAGCCGTTTTTCAAAAGTTTCAGAGAGCTATGTCCAAACACACCTGTTGTTATGATTTCTGCGCCAAATATTCGGTTTACCAATGAAAATTGGGAAAGACGCAGAAAAATGATTATAAAGACTTATGAAAACGCCCTTAACAATGGCGATAAGAATGTATATTTTGTTGACGGGAAAATGCTTTGGAGCGATAATGATTGGGATTTGTGTGCGGTTGATGCGTTGCACCCTAACGATTTAGGGCACTACAGAATGGCGAAATATATAGAGCCTGTTCTGGAAAAAATCCTGAATGATAACTAAATATTATAACATAAAATGGGCAAGGATAAAATCCTTGCCCATTTTTATTTATTCAATTGAAAAATCATCTTGGGAGTATCTGGAAAGATTTAACTCACGCTTTTTGGGAGGCCGTCTTAAAAAACGGTTTATCCTGTATTTTTTGCATTTATATTCAGGGGAAACAGGACCAAATTTTGAACAAAGGCAGTCTTTAGAAAATTCAAGCATAATCGCATAAGCACAGGTTTCGCACTTTTCGATTAAATCAGGATTGTCGTTGAAAAGTCCCCGTTCGTTTATGTTTTTTTTCATAAAAAATCCCCCTTTTCAAGAAATAACTAACACAATTATATAATAATTTTAAAATAAAAGCAATAGAAATTACAAAATCTCTTGCAATTAGACAAAAAATTATGTATAATACTATTTGGTGAATATTTATGAATAATAAATTTATTGTAATAGAGGGTCTTGACGGAAGCGGAAAAAGCACGCAGATTAAAATGCTTGCAGAGTTTCTTGAAAGCAAGGGCGAGAAGGTTTATGTTACGGCAGAACCGCAATATTATGAAACGGGAGCATATATCCGCAGAATTTTATCGGAAAGCCTTGAGAAGAATATGTATCTTCAGGCGGCGCTGTTTCTTGCGGACAGGCTCGAGCATATAACCCACCCCGAATTTGGAATTAAAAAGAAACTTGACGAGGGTTATACGGTTATTTGCGACAGATATTATTATTCTTCTTTCGCTTATCAGGGAACGGCATCGGATATGAACTGGGTTATGGATATAAATCTTAAATGTCCTGAAATTCTTACCCCTGACCTTTGTGTTTTCCTTGATGTTAATCCTGACACATGCAAGGAAAGAATTGATACAAGCCGTGACGGGGCGGAGCTTTATGAAAAGAGCACCGAGCTTATGCGGAAAATAAGACAAAATTTCATTGATGTTTTAGACAGACTTAAAGAGAGCGAAAATATTAGAATAATTGATGCAAACAAAGGACTTGAAGATATTCATAAGGATATTTTAAATGCAGTAGAGGAGGTATAAAAATGGAATATAAAAAGCTTTTTACATCTGAATCGGTTACGGAGGGGCATCCCGATAAAATTTCGGATATAATTTCCGACGCGGTTCTTGATGCGATTTATGAAAAAGACCCTATGGCAAGAGTTGCTTGTGAGGTTACGGTTACAACAGGACTTGTTATGGTTGTCGGTGAAATAAGCACAACATCATATATAGATATTCAAAAGCTTGTTCGCGAAACAGTGAGAGAGATTGGATATGACCGTGCAAAATACGGATTTGACTGTGATACCTGTGCAGTTATAACTGCTCTTGACGAACAGTCGGGCGATATTGCAATGGGTGTTGATAAGGCTTATGAATTTAAGGCGGAGAATGACGGCGAGGGTCTTGGCGCAGGGGACCAGGGTATGATGTTTGGTTTTGCCTGTGATGAAACTCCCGTCTATATGCCTATGGCAATTTATCTTGCTCATAAAATGGCAAAACGCCTTACTGATGTTAGAAAAGACGGTGTTATCCCTTATTTAAGACCTGACGGAAAGACTCAGGTTACGGTTGAATATGATGAAAACGGCGCGGTTAAAAGAATTGACACGGTTGTTGTTTCTTCACAGCACGATGAAACCGTTGCAATGGAGCTTTTGAGGGAAGAAATAATCGAAAATGTTATTAAGCCAATAATCCCAAGTGAACTTATGGATGATGAAACAAAGATTTATATTAACCCAACAGGCAGATTTGTAATCGGCGGTCCTCAGGGTGACTCAGGTCACACAGGAAGAAAGATTATTGTTGACACCTACGGCGGATATGC
>JAZRTD010000062.1:0-1490 GCA_045651845.1 Clostridia bacterium
ATATAATCCTGACAGGGTTATTATTGAATTTAACTGTATGTGGGGAATGGACACTCTTTATGATTTACGACTTCCCAGAAACTGGCGTTATGCAGAGCAGTTAACCCTCATTGATGCAAAGTCTTTTGACGGATATTACAATAATATGCGAAACATTTACTTTGAGCTTTTCCAAAGCTCAGCAACCATTGTTTTTAACCGTTGCGACAGAGAAAACACCAATTTTGCCACACTTCGCACAAGGGTTAAAACTGTTAATCCCGATGCAGAGATTATGTATTCTGACGAAAGCGGACTTATTGATTTGACCTTTGAAGACGAGCTTCCGTATAACCTCAACGACGAGATTATCGACTTAGATGATGATACCTACACAATCTGGTACATTGATGTTATGGACAATCCTGAAAGATATAAGGGCAAGACAATCCGATTTGAAGGACTTGTTGCAAAGCCGAAGAAGTTCCGAGAGTTCTGGTTTGTTCCAGGGAAACACGTTATGACCTGTTGCGAGGACGATATGGCATTTTTAGGCTATGCATGCCGTTGGGAAGAGGGCGGAGAAAGTCTTATGGACTATGACAAAATCCGCCTGACCGCGGTTGTTGACCACCGTTTCTGCCCTGAATATGGTGACAAAGGCCCGGTCCTTTATGCAAAAGATGTTGAGCTTTTAGAGAGAAAAAAGAAATAAAATAACATTGTGCCCCGCGGGGCACAATGTTATTTTATTTCATTCGCTTTTCAATTTCAGCAACTATAACGCTCATAGGCAAATCCATTGCTAAACAAATTCGATATAAAGTTTCAAGAGTGGGTTTTCTTTCTCCCCGTTCGATAGCACTCAAATGTGTTCTTCCAATATCCGCAAGCCCGCTCAAAACCTCTTGTGAGATTCCTTTCTTTTTCCTATATTCAAATATAACTTCGCCAACTATCTTTGAATCTAAAACAGGTTGAAACATTTTATCACCTCAATAATATTATAAATGAGGAAATAAAATTTATTGAATACATATGTTGACAATATAATACATATGTGTTATAATTATTTATATTAAATTAGAGAGAGGTGAAAAAAATGGGTTTCTGGGGAGTTGTTGGCGCAATAATTGTTGCCGTGCTTATTTTGTGTGTTGTTTAGAAATTTAAGGCAAAGCATAAAAATTATGCCAATCAATATAATTTTGATTACCATTGTATTGGCACTATACTTTTTTAATAATCATTATATAAAATACCACACATCTGGAGTTATAAATTTCTTTTTTGTATGTTATTTTAATGATTTATTATGCCCGCTTTTCTTCTTTTCATATTCAAATATGTTGTTATTAACAGTGCACCAAAAAATAAGTTCATTTAAAACTATTATGTCTATCGGTGTTATTGTTTCGTTTATATGGGAATTTTTTGCACCCCTAATAAAACACAATTCAGTGCAAGATAATTGGGATATAGTATGTTATCTCATTGGAAGCATCGCATAT
>JAZRTD010000063.1:0-10608 GCA_045651845.1 Clostridia bacterium
TTCAAATTACCGCTGAATGCCTGAAACATTCCAACAACAGATGTTGAAAGACCAATATATGTAAGTATCACAGAATAATTATAATAACCAATCATAAATAAATCCCCTTTTTATTTCTACCATAAAATTATACCACAAAAAAAGGCATATTGCAACAAAAAGTTGGTGGGGAAATTATTGATGTATAATTCAAATATATTTGACATAGATTGAGATTAATGATATAATTAATAAACATAAGTTTTACGGAGGTATTAAAGTTATGTATTTGAATGAATATGAAAAATGGCTTACAAGCACGGTTGTTGATGAAGATACAAAAAATGAGCTTAAAAACATAGCGGGTGATGATAAAGAGATAAAGGAACGGTTTTACCGCGACTTGGAATTCGGAACTGCAGGTCTTCGCGGAATTATGGGGGCCGGAATAAATCGAATGAATATATATACAGTCCGCAAAGCAACTCAGGGTCTTGCGGGATTTGTTTTAAGTCAGGGGGAAGAGGCTAAAAAAAGCGGAGTTGTTATTTCCTATGACTCGAGAAACAATTCAGCGCTTTTTGCAAAGGAAACCGCCTGTGTTCTTGCAGCAAACGGTATTAAGGTATACCTTTCTGATGCATTAAGACCTGTTCCGCAGTTATCCTTTGCTGTAAGACACTTTGGCGCAGCCGCAGGGGTTATGATTACAGCAAGCCACAACCCTGCAAAATATAACGGATATAAAGTGTATGGTGCTGACGGCGGTCAGGCATCTTTGGAGCTTTCCAATAAGGTTCTTGAAGTTATTGGAAAGACAGATATCTTTAATGATGTAAAGACTGTTTCACTTGATGAGGCAGAGAAAAATGGGTTAATCGAATATTTTGGTGAGGCTTTTGACGAAATCTATCTTGGTGAAGTTATAAAGCAACAGATAAACCCTGATGCTGTTTCAAAGGTTGCGGATAATTTTAAAATTATATACACGCCATTACACGGAAGCGGAAATATCCCTGTCAGAAAAATCCTTGATAAGGTTGGGTTTAAAAATGTCCTTTTAGTTGAAGAACAGTTAGAGCCAAACGGTGATTTCCCAACAGTTAAATCCCCTAATCCTGAAAATAAAGAAGCCTTTACAATTGCTATTGAAATGGCAAAGAAGAATGATGTTGATTTTATAATCGGAACTGACCCTGATTGTGACCGTGTTGGCGTTATTCTCCGTGATAATTCAGGAAACTATGTTCCGCTTACGGGAAATATGGTTGGGGCACTTTTGACGGAGTATATTTTAAACGGAAGAAAGGAAAATAACAATCTTCCTGATGATGGCGTGGTTATAAAAACAATTGTTACAACTTATATGGCGGATATGATTTGCTCGGCATACGGCGTTGAAGTTATGAATGTTTTAACAGGCTTTAAGTTTATAGGTGAAAAAATCAAAGAATTTGAAGCAAATAAAAACCACACTTATCTTTTAGGGTTTGAGGAAAGCTACGGGTATCTTGCAGGAACCCACGCAAGAGATAAGGACGGGGTTGTTGCAACAATGCTTATTACCGAAATGGCGGCGTGGTATAAAAATAAGGGAATGTCTCTTTATGAGGGCTTGATGGCACTCTATGAAAGATATGGAACATTCAGAGAAAAGCTTGTTTCAGTTGAGCTGGAGGGAATAGAAGGACTTGAAAAAATTGCCTCAATAATGGCTCAGATAAGAAGAGAAATCCCTGTTTCTGTGGGTGGAAAGAAAGTGCTGTATCTTAATGATTACAGCATTGGAACAAAGAAAAATGCAAAAACAGGGGAAGAAACTTCCATAGCTCTTCCAAAGTCAAATGTATTGCTCTTTGAAATGGAGGATAATTGCTGGTGTGCTGTAAGACCGTCGGGAACAGAACCTAAAATTAAGTTCTATATGGGCTCAAAGGGAGCCTTGGTTGAGGATGCAGAGGCAATTTTAGAAAAAATGTGGAGCGATTTGGAAAAATATATTAAATAAAGAAAAGAAGAGGATGCAGCAAAATGATTTTGCTGCATCCTTTTTAAGAATATTTTAAAATTAAGTGCCTAAATCAATTCAATTTTAGAAACAGAAACTTCATAAGCTGTTTTGTTTTCAACTTCATCTTCACTTATCTTTTTCTGATAATCTCTGCTTTGCACCCTGCCCCATACAGAAATATTATCTCCAACAGATAATGACTCTGAATACTTTGCGTTTCTGCCCCAGGCAATACATGGAATATAATCCGACTTATTATATGCCCTGTTAACAGCCAGAAGAATATCGGCAATCTCTCTGCCAAAAGGGGTTGTTCTGTATACAGGGGCTTTGCATATATATCCGTTTAAAAATATATTGTTTGGAGCGGTATATTCATTTATATCCTTAATTTCCTCTATATCCCTGACGAAAACTGTAAGTAAAAGCTTATTTCCAACCGTTGAAAAATTATTATAGGAACGGAATTGTCCGTTTATTAAAACATTTTTTCCCGGCTCAATATTAATTATCGGAAAAAATTTTTCGGATATGGTCACTGGAATAATATCAGCATTTTCGCTGAGTCTTTTAACCTCAAGCTTAAATATATAAAATTTTTCACCATATACTTCGTGTGAAAAATCGGGATTTGTCACTATGGTTCCGGCTATGGTTACTTTGTTGTTTTCTGCAATTGTACTATTCACATAAATTCACTCCTAAATATTTTTATCACCTAATATATCTTATTTTTAGGAATCCTCTTTTAGAACATATCTTTTCCAAATACTTAAAAAGTAAAACAATAAAAAACGGAGATACTTATGTATCTCCATTATAGGCTATTCTTTATTTATGTGTTCCTCAAGGCGTTTAAAAACAAAAAAACCAAATCCGTAATTAATAATTATAACAAATATATCTGACACAAGCTTTGTAACAAAGGAATCCCATTTCATAAAGTCAACACCGAATATCATAATGACCGTTCCGAAAATCAGCGAAACACCTCTGCCCGTATAATATGCAAATCCTTCTTTTAAGAGAATTTTTGGGTTCATACTCCTGCTTCCGTACACCCAGATTTTGTTGGTTATGAATGAAAATGCAACATACACAAACCAGGCAATAATATTACTTAAAACATTTGCAATACCAAAAACAGAAAAGCAAAGCTGATATACAGATATATCAATAAATGTTGAGATAGTCCCGAAAAGTGCATAAAAAAGCTGAGGTTTGTATTTTTCTACAAGTTTTTTCATTTGAATCACCAACGCCCGTCAGATATTTTTAAGCTTTGTAATATGAATTACATCCTGGTCATAGTTTTCAATATAATCAAGAGCTTTTTCTGCTGTATCAACGAATTCGTAAAGATATTTACATTCATCATTTAAAAATTCGCCTTGAACTGCGTGTTCTATAAAGGCAATCATCTTATCATAATATCCGTTGGTATTGATGATTGCAATAGGCTTATTGTGTCTTCCAAGCTGTTTAAGGGTAAGTATTTCAAAAAATTCCTCAAATGTCCCGATTCCGCCGGGGGTAATAATAAATCCGTCAGAACTGTCCTCCATTATCTGTTTTCTCTCACGCATAGTATCGGGGCGTATAAGCTCGTCGCAGTTGTCAAACAAGATTCCGTCAACATTGAAAAACTTGGGAACAACACCCTTAATTTTTCCGCCCTTACTGTATACTCCTCTTGCAACAGCCCCCATAAGCCCGTTTGCGCCACCGCCGAAAACAAGATTATGGCCTCTTTCGACCATTATTCTACCGAGATGCTCGCCGGCTTCTATATAAGATTTATCTATTGTCTTACTTGATGCGCCGTATACGCAAATATTCATAAAATCACTCCTTAAAACAATGCTGTATTATAAATATTTCTGTATAAATTTAATTATAACACAAATTTATTTTCATAGCAATATTTATTTAATCATATTAAGCAATTCTTCTTCCGAAATAACCAAAACTCCAAGCTCCTGGGCCTTTTTAAGCTTACTTCCGGCCTCTTCCCCTGCAACAACATAGTCGGTTTTTTTGGAAACACTCCCCGAAACCTTTCCGCCGTTATCCTCAATTATTTTTTGAGCGTCGCTCCTTTTAAGGGTAGGAAGAGTCCCCGTCAGGACAAAGGTTTTTCCCGCAAAAATTTCTGAAACCGCATCGCTTTCATATTCCATACTAAGTCCGTATTCTTTAAGCCTTTCAACAAGCTCTCTGTTGGAATTTTCATCAAAATAATCCCTGACACTTTTCGCCATAATCATTCCAAAGTCTTCAATCTGGGCAATCTCGTTGGTTTCAGCGTTCATAATGCTATCCATATTTTTAAAGTGTTTGGCAAGATTTTTTGCTGCTTTATTCCCGATATGGCGAATACCAAGCCCAAAGAGAAGTCTGTCAAGATTGTTTTTCTTAACATTGTTTATTGCCTCAATAAGGTTTGAAGCGGATTTATCCGCAAATCTGTCCAGTGCAACTATATCGTCATATTTGAGTCCGAAAAGGTCAGCGACGTCTTTAATAAGTCCGCTTTCGATAAGCTGTTCAACAATTTCAGTGCCAAGACCTTCAATATCCATAGCATCTCTTGATGCAAAATGAATAATCCGCCTTGCAGTCTGGGCAGGGCATTCCCCGCTGATACAACGAATTGCCGCCTCGCCGTCTTCCCTCACAAGTTTTTCACCGCAGGCAGGGCAAACTGTCGGCATAAGATAAGGAACTGCATCATCATTTCTCTTTTCGTATACAACTTCAACCACTTCAGGAATTATATCCCCCGCTTTTCTGACTTTGACCGTATCCCCGATTCTTATATCTTTTTCTTTTATAAAATCTTCATTGTGAAGTGTTGCACGGCTGATTGTTGAGCCTGCAACTTTAACAGGAGTGAAAACTGCATTTGGCGTTATAACCCCTGTCCGTCCAACCTGAAGAATAATATCCTCAATAACAGTTTCCTTTATTTCTGCAGGAAATTTATATGCAACAGCCCATCTTGGGACTTTCGTGGTTGATCCTAAAGCCTCCCGCTGAGTGAAGCTGTTGACTTTTATAACAACACCGTCAATATCAAAGGGAAGATTTTCTCTTTCCTCGCCAATTTTAAGAATTTCTTCGTATACTTTTTCAATGCTGTTAAAAATATTTCGTCTGGGGCTGACTTTAAATCCTATGCTTTCAAGATAATCAAGTGATTCCCTGTGAGATTGAATTTCACTATCTGTAATTTGCTGAATATTAAATATGAAAATATCCAGATTTCTTTTAGCGCAAACACTGCTGTCAAGCTGTCTTAGTGAGCCTGCAGCCGCATTTCTTGGATTTGCAAAAAGACTTTCCCCGTTTATTTCTCTTTCGGCATTAAGTCTGTCAAATGAAGCTCTCGGCATATAAACCTCGCCTCTGACTTCAAGAAAGGAAGGAGCATTGTCGAGTTTTAACGGTATTGACTTAACGGTTTTAAGGTTTTCAGTTATATTCTCACCAACATTGCCGTCGCCTCGGGTTGATCCTCTTGAAAATATGCCATTTTCGTATTCAAGGGATACAGACAGCCCGTCAATCTTCATTTCAACGACATATTCATAATCCTCCCCAAGGGAATTTTTCACCCTCTCGTCAAAGTCAAAAAGCTCCTCCTTTGAGAAAACATCTGAAAGGCTTTGCATCTGAACTGAATGCTCAACCTGCTCAAATTTATCAAGCACAGCGCCTCCAACTCTGACTGTGGGGGAATTTGGGTCCTTAAACTTTGGATTTTCCTCCTCAAGCCTTATGAGTCTATGGAGCAATATGTCATATTCAGAGTCAGGGATTGTTGGATTATCCAAAACATAATAGTTATAGTTATGTTTGTTAAGTTCCTCTCTTAACTGCATTATCTCTTGCTCAATCATTCTGTTTACCTCTCTATTTTTTCACATCAATATATGTTCCCGGAACCTGCCCAACAATAACTGTCATAAGAACAGGGACTTGTGTTTTTATTTTAACCGGATTTCCTTTTCCTATTGCAAGGAGCTTTCCCGAAAGGCTTATCGTTGCATTAACCGAGAGCCTTGTCTGGTTTATCCCCACAGACTCAAAAGACGAAATAACATCTGCATCAAGAACCGTAACACTCATCAGCTTAACAGGGATATTTACTCCCCCGCCAAGACCAAAAAATCCGCCTGTCGGAAGTTTAACCGTTATTTCGTCAATCTTATCAAGCTCTTTTTGTATATCAAGAGAAATCCTTGATTTAAATCTGTTGATTTTTAGAGTATTTGTTGTTATGCCCTGTATTTCTCCGTTTGTTGCCCTTTGAACCTCCATAAAATCAGAAGCATCTGTTTCTTCATCAAGATATTCCATAACGGAATTGTTGCATATCTTATTAAATCGGCTTTGAAGCCCCTCTTCGGCAAGACTTGTTAAAATCGGCGAAAACATTCTGATAAAAAACACTATAATAAAGGCAATCGTAAGTCCGCCAATAAGACCAAGTCCCGTTTCATAAGTAAAAAGCAAATGCTTTCTCACGGATAAAACACTCCTTAAATAAAAGCGGTTTCTTATTTAAGGATATGCATTTATCGGATTTTGTTTCACATATTATTCATCAAGAAGAGACATTTGCTCAAAGCCTGTGTCCTCTTCTTTTAAGAACGAGCCCTTTGCAGGTATATTCTTTGTTCTGTAATAGCTTACATTTTTAATGCCTGCCTCAGAGAGAAGAATAAGGTCAGACACAACACTTCCCTTTTTAGGTGTCATAACAGATACGCCCTGGGAATTTTTAGTTGTTTTTTCAGGGACAGCGGATGTGTTAAAAACAAGAGCCTTGCCTATACTACTCATAATCACCATATCGCAATCCTCTAAAATATGATAGATTTTTGCCAAAGGAGATTTATCCGAAAATGCGTTTGAAAGTTTCTTTCTGTTTTGCTTTGTTTCGTAGGCTTTAAGGGGAACTTTTGCAATTTTTCCGTTTTCAAAGGCGAAAAGCATCCACCCCTTAAAATCGTCTGTCGCTGTCATTCCAAGGGTGATTTCACCAGTTCCCATTCCCAAAAGATTAGGAATAAACTCACCCAAAAGACTTGCCTTTGTGTCGGGAATATCGTGAGCCTTAATCTTATATGCCTCACCGCTGCTTGAAAAGAAGATGACCTCACTTCTGTTATTACACTCGATTTCCTGAATAATTTCATCGTCCTCTTTAAGCTTATGTTCACCGCTTGTCCTAAGGGAAACAAGGGAAATCTTTTTAAGATAATTCTCTCTTGTTCTAAAGAGTTTAACAGGATAATCAGGAATTTCTTCTAAAACTTCTATCTCTTGAGTGTCTTCCTCGCTGATAATTCCTGTTTTTCGTTCCTGACCGAATTTTTTGGAAATTTCCTTAAGCTGTTTTGAAATAAGCCTTTCAATTTTTGCATTGCTTGCAAGAGTTTCGCTTAGCTCCTCAATTTCTTTCTCAAGATTTTCAATTTCCTGTGTTCTCTTTAAAATATATTCCTTATTAAGATTTCTAAGCTTAATTTCAGCCACATATTCAGCCTGAATTTCGTCAATATTAAAGCCTTTCATAAGGTTTGGAACAACCATTTCATCTTCATCGGTTTCACGGACAATTTTAATTGCCTTATCAATATCAAGAAGGATTTTTTCAAGACCTCTTAAAAGGTGAAGCTTTTCGCTTTTTTTGTTTATATCAAACCTTAATGAGCGCTTAATACAATTTTTCCTAAATCTCAGCCATTCACATAGTATGTCATTAACCCCAAGAACCATAGGCGAGCCCTCAACCAAAATGTTGAAATTACAGCCAAAGCTGTCCTGAAGAGGAGTAAGCTTATAGATTTTTGCCATAAGCTTTTGGGGGTCCGTTCCCTTTTTAAGATCAATTGTTATTTTAAGACCTTTCTTATCTGTTTCATCACGAATATCAGAAACCTCTTTAAGCTTGCCTGCCTTTAAAAGTTCAATGATTTTTTCAATAATCGCCTCAACAGTTGTTGTGTATGGGATTTCTGTAATGTCTATGCAATTGCTCTTTTTATCATAAGTATACCGCCCGCGGATTTTAAAGCTTCCACGACCAGTTTTATAGATTTCGGACATTTGCTCACGGTTATAAACAACATCTCCGCCAGTTGAAAAATCGGGAGCTTTAAGAATTTCAGTCAAATCCGTATCCGCATCTTTCATAACCGCAATTGCGGCATCGCATATTTCGCTTAAGTTAAAACTGCATATATTGGATGCCATACCAACCGCAATTCCCTGATTTGGATTAACTAAAACATTGGGAAATGAAGTAGGAAGAAGAGTCGGCTCTTTTAAACTGCCGTCATAGTTATCCACCATATCAATAGTATTTTTATCTATATCGCGGAATATTTCAGTACATACCCCCGAAAGCTTAACCTCTGTGTATCTCGATGCGGCGAAAGCCATATCTCTTGAATACTGACGGCCAAAGTTACCCTTTGATTCAACAAAGGGGTGCAAAAGTGCCTGATGCCCTTCTGTGAGTCTTACCATTGTTTCATATATTGCCATATCCCCGTGCGGGTTAAGCTTCATCGTCGAGCCAACAACATTTGCAGATTTTGTCAATCTGCCTGTTAAAAGCCCCATTTTATACATAGTGTAAAGAAGCTTTCTGTGAGATGGCTTAAATCCGTCAATTTCAGGAATAGCACGGGAAACAATAACACTCATAGCATAAGGCATATAGTTTGTTTCCAAGGTTTCGATAATATGTTGCTCTCTTGCAGGAGCAACCTTAAAAACCTTTATTTCGTCCTTTCCTTTTTTTACTTTTGCCATTTATAAACAAATCCTTTCTGGTGTTTTTTACATAACATCAAGCATATCTATATATTCGTGTCCGTGTTCAGCAATATGCTCTTTTCTGCCGGCAAGGTTATCCCCCAAAAGAAGCTCAAAAACCTCCTGAGTTCTCTCTATATCGTCAGGCATAACCTTTATAAGGCGCCTTGTTTCGGGATTCATTGTTGTCTCCCACATCATTTCAGGCTGGTTTTCGCCAAGCCCCTTGCTTCGCTGGATTGTATATTTTTTACCCTCAAGCTTACTCAATATATCAGTTTTTTCTTTCTCATCATAGGCAAAATATGTTTTATCCTTTGTATTTATCTCGTAAAGAGGCGATTCTGCAATATAAACATATCCTTTTTCTATAAGAGTCGGTGCAAGACGGTAAATCATAGTCAGAACGAGAGTTCTAATCTGGAACCCGTCAACATCAGCATCAGTACAGATTATGACCTTGTTCCATCTTAGGTTGTTTAAATCAAAGGAGTTAAGGTCCTTATTGTGCTTGCTTTTTATCTCAACACCGCAGCCTAAAACCTTAAGCAAATCAACTATAATTTCGCTTGCAAATATTTTATTATAGTCAGCCTTAAGACAATTAAGAATTTTACCCCTTATAGGGATAATCGCCTGAAATTCACTGTCCCTGCCAAGCTTACAAGCACCGAGAGCCGAGTCACCCTCAACGATATAAACCTCTCTGCGCTCAATATCCTTTGTTCGGCAGTCAACGAACTTTTTAACTCTCGTCATAGCGTCCATTGTTCCGCCAAGCTTTTTCTTAACATCTATCCTTGTCCGCTCCGCAGACTCACGGCTTCTCTTGTTAACCAAAACCTGTTCGGAGAATTTTTCCGCATCAGCCTTGTTTTCAATGAAATATACATCAAGTTGTTCCCTTAAAAATTCGGTCATAGCCTCTTGAATAAACTTATTGGTTATTGCCTTTTTTGTCTGGTTTTCATAGCTTGTCACGGTTGAAAAGGAATTGCTGACCAAAACAAGGCTGTCCGCAACATCTGCAAAAGTGATTTTAGGTTCATTTTTTTTATATTTATTGTTATTTTTAATATACTTGTCGATTGCGTAAACAAAGGCACTTTTAACCGCCTTATCGGGTGAACCGCCATATTCAAGGAAACTTGAGTTGTGGTAATATTCTAAAACATTGACCTCGTTATTCATACAAAAGGCAAAGCTCATCTTAACCTTGTATTCCTCTTTATCCTCACGGTCTTTACCCTTTCTCTCTGCCTCAATATAATGAATTGCCGTCTTTTCCTTGCCGTCGCAAAGCTCTTTAACATAGTCGGTTATGCCGTTTTCATAAAAATACTCAAATTCTTCAAACTGACCTTTGCCGATTTCATTCCTTAAGATGAACTTAACCCCCGAGTTTACAACCGCCTGTTTTTTAATGGTTTCCTGATAAAATTCAAGAGGAATATCTATATCCGTAAACACCTCAAGGTCAGGCTTCCAGTGTATTTTAGAGCCTGTGTGGCGGTGGCGAAAGGGAGTCTTTTCTAAACCGCCGATGTTATTTCCCTTTTCGAAATGGAGAGTAAATTTATGTCCGTCACGAAGCACCTCAACATCCATAAATTCAGAGCTGAACTGGGTTGCACAGCTACCCAGTCCGTTTAAACCCAGACTGTATTCATAGTTACTTCCTGAATTGTTTTTATACTTGCCTCCGGCATACATCTCGCAAAAAACAAGCTCCCAGTTATAACGCTCCTCACGGCTGTTATAATCAACAGGAATTCCTCTGCCGTAGT
>JAZRTD010000064.1:0-5430 GCA_045651845.1 Clostridia bacterium
AATAAATGCACACTCTGCACCAAGCTTTGATGCCGCAACAAGTCCTGTTCCAACGGGGCCTCCGCCGCTTGCTTTAACCTCGTCTGCACGCATTTTTGTATCTTCTTTAGGATAATTTCCAACAGTATAAAGCGTATCAAATACATTTGCACCGATTCCAACTATCTTTGCCATATTTACGCCTTTCCGTCTGCACCGACAAGCTTAATTCTTGTTATGCAGAAATCTTTAACCGCCTCAATAGGTTTCTTCATAAAAGTATCAATAGCAACCGCTCTGTCAGGCTTTTGAAGTTCCTCAAGACAAGTATCAAGGAATGAATAGCAAATATCTGTTGCAAAATTCATTTTGCGAATACCTGCACTAACTGCCTTTTTGATTTCCTCGTCAGGAACACCGCTTCCGCCGTGGAGAACGAGAGCTGTATTATTTGTTGCCTTACGGATATCCTTTATTCTCTCTATATCAATTTTCGGTGGCTTTTTGTATCTGCCGTGTGCAGTTCCAACAGCAACAGCAAGACAAGAAACCCCTGTTTCCTCAACAAACCTTTTTGCATCCTTGGCAGTTGTAAACTCATCCATATCGCTATCTGCTGTACTTCCAACGTGACCGAGTTCACCTTCTACCTGAACATCAAGATATGAGCAGGTTTCAACAACTCTTTTTGTTAAAGCTATATTTTCTTCAAAAGGAAGTGTTGAGCCGTCAAGCATAATACCTGTTGCACCGTAACGGATTGAGCGTGTTGTTTCAAGTTCTGACGGACCGTGGTCTAAATGAAAGCATACAGGAACAGACGCCTTTTCTGCTGCCGCCTTGATTACAGGAGATAAGAAATATCCTGTTTCCTCTTTCATAAGACGAGGATAAACCTGCATAATAATTGGCGCTTTCATTTCTTCTGCCGCCTTTAAAACACCCATAACACTTTCCATATTATAGACATTAAATGCGGGAATGGCAAAATTTCCTTTTTCAGCCATATCCAGAACATATCTAAGGTTTACAAGCATTCTAATATAGCCTCCTCGATTGTTTTAAGCTCCATATTCTCAGGCTTTGTCTGGGAAAGCAATATGTATTCCGCAGGACTTACAGTTACAACAGTTGTTGCTCCAATGTTCTCTGCGTTTATCCATCTGTTTTCAGAAACCTTTTTCATTACATCAGGCATATACTCATTCATAATGAGGTTTCCTGCAAGCTGAGTATATTCTTTATTTAAAAGCATTTCCCTTACCTGACCGCACTGTGAAAGAACTTCACGAACAGGTGCAGTTTCTTCTAAATCTCTTGCAAGAATTGGGCTATCCTGAGGAGTAAATTCTTTTCCGCTGTTTTTAACATTTAACTTGCCATCTTTTATAAGAGCTGACAAAAATTCTGTAAATGTTACAACTTCTGCTTTGAGTTCAATGCCCCATTCCTTATATTCACGCATCATAACCTTTGCGTCAGCTGGGTCATAGCAAACTACTTTCTTATATTCATTTATAACCTTTGCGCAGTTTTCCATAACCGCCTTTGTTTCAGCAGCCGCACCGATAAGGAAATCCATTGAATAACCGCTGTTTGGCTCATCCTTTAAGAGAGTGAATTTAACTCCTGCTTTTTTAAGAAGTTCAACCGCATTCTTTGCACAACCCTTTGCTCTAACATCCTCACCTGTAAAGAAAAGAATGTCGCCGTCTTTAATTTCCGGTATATTTTCATTTTTCTCAGCGCCGTATACATTTCCTTTTTCTGCAACATTTTTAATCATTTTTATTACATATTCAGGAAGCTTGCCGTCAAGAGCCGCACCGAGTCTTGCCTCTTTTGTAAACATAACAGGATCCCAACCTGTTACGCAGTCTGTCATACAGCCGCCGCAAAGGGAACATTCATATACATTTCCTATAATATCATCGGAATATTCAACTGATTCTCTTGCAACCATTGAAAGTCCCAACGCTCTTGCACGGGCAGTATTTCTTTCAAGTCCTGTAGCATTTCCGATTGGACATACGTGATGACACATCCAACAGAAACGGCAGGAATCTATATGTTCTTTTGATTTTTGAGTAAATTGCATATCTGTTACCTCCCCTTATAATCCCAATTTGAATGGATTCATAATTCCATTTGGATCAAGCTGTTTCTTGATTCCCTCAAATACCTGCATAGCCGGGCCATACTGTTCTTTCATAAGTCTGCCAAGCTTAATTCCAACGCCGTGGTGGTCATTTACAACACCGCCGTTAGCAAGGGCTGTTCTTACGCCACAGTTCCAGATTGCCTGATGAAGTCTGAATGCTTCGTGCGGATCCTGAGGAACATCTTTTCCGTCAACGATGAATCTGTCGTAAATCATACAACCCCATTCGTACCAATGTGAGAAGTGAGCAATAAACTTCGCCTGTGGGAAGTTTGTTTCGATTGCTTCTTTCATAGCCCAGTAAATTTTTTCAATCTTATCGTAAGGTGCGATTGTGTCCATTGTACCGAAGCACTGCGGAATATCCATCATATGACCCGGATAGAAGAATGTTATCTTTTCCTTCCACCACTTTTCGCCATATTCTGATCCTAAGTCTTCTGCACCGTATTTACCAAATGTTTCAAGAAGAATCTTCATTTCAAGGTCTGCCATTTCCTTAACACCCTCAATTGCGATGTTCATAAATGCACCCTTTTTCTCAACGCCGACAATCTTCTTAATAAGTGATGCAGTTTCTGCCTCGTCATAAAGACGCATTACGGACGGCTTAAACTTCTGTAAAAGCTCTCTTCCTGCATTAAATGCATCTGTCATATTGTGGAACAAGAATCCTCTGAACTGTCTTGATTCAGGCTGTTCGTAAATTCTCATCTGTGCCTTTGTCATAACGCCGAGTGTACCCTCTGAACCAATGAAAATCTGGTTGAGGTCAGGACCTGCAGCGTGCTTTGGTGCAGGAGATGTTTCGATAATATCACCATTTGGAAGAACAACCTCCATCTGAAGTACCATATCGTCAATCTTTCCATACTTTGTTGAGGAAACACCAATACCTCTGTGTGCTAAAAATCCTCCAACTGTTGAACAGGTAAGAGATGATGGATAATGCATGGTTGCATAACCCTTTTCATTTGCAGCCCATTCAATATGCTTATAGATTGCACCTGTACCGCATTCTATGTACATACCCTGTTCGTTTACATCATAGATTTTGTTCATTCTCTTTGTATCGAGAACGATACCTCCGCAAACAGGGATTGCTCCGCCTTGAGTACCGCCGCCTGCACCCCATGTTGTAACTGGGATTTTATAGTAGTTAGCGATTTTAAGTACCGCGGATGTCTCCTTTGCATCCTTTGGTGCAACAATAAAGTCACCCTCCGGCATACGGAGCCCTCTGTCTGCCCACATACGAGATAACCAGAAGTAATCAACGCTGTGGGAAACCTTGTCAATTGTTCTTGTTGAACAGTTTTCTCTTCCGACTGCATCCTCAAGTTCGGTTGCAATCACATCAAATAAAAAGTCTGTCATATTTCTTCTCCTTTTTTTATTTTAATGCCGAATCATTTTTTAGATTCGGAAAATATTTTGTAAATTTTTTAATTTTCTTTTGTGAAAATAATTTTCATATTTTCTACACTTCATACACATATATAATATCATATTATGAAAATTTTTTCAATAGTTTTTAAAAAAATTTTTTTAATAATTTGACAATTTTTATTTTTTGTTTTATAATTATAAAAAATAATTTCCATTTAGGGGTACACTATGGATAAAACTATGCTTAATATCAAATTGTTATATAAAAAGATGGGAAAGGCCGAAAAAAAAATAGCCGATTGGCTCTTTGAAAATCCCAACGATATCCTGCCTCTTTCCATTGTAGATTTGGCAGAAAAGTGCGGTTGCAGCGAGGCAACCATTGTCCGCTTTGCAAAGAGACTGGGCTTTAACGGGTATCAGGAGCTTAAAATTTCCCTTGCCCAGGAATCAAACACCACATCTTTTAGCACAGGCATTACCAAAACTGACACCATTGAAGAAATATATGATAAAGTTTGCAATGATATATACTGTTCTTTAGAGGGAACAAAAGCCGTGCTTGATAATGAAATATTTGAAAAAGCCTGCGAGAAAATCGTTAAGGCAAACAGAATCGTTATTTTCGGACTTGGAAATTCTGCATCAGTTGCTCACGATGCAAGCCACAAGTTGTTAAGAGTCGGGTGCAACGCATCTTCCTACTCTGACAATCATATGCAGGTTATTGTTTCCTCTCATTTAAATTCCGACGATGTTGTTATCGGAATATCCCATTCAGGGTCTTCAAAGGATATTGTTGACGCTTTTAAAATTGCAAAGGAATCAGGAGCAACAACAATCGCAATTACCAATAACGGAAAATCCCCTATTCAGAAATTCAGCGACTTTGTCCTCTTTACCGCATCTGACGAAACCAAGTATAACATTCTTGCATTAAGTTCAAGAATTGCCCAGCTTGCAATTATTAACGCTATATACTTTTACCTTATATACCATAAATCCGACAGCGTTATGGAATCAATCAAAGAAACCGAGCGTTCTCTTCTCAATAAGAAATTTTAGTTTTCATCTGGTTTTGATAAAATCAAAAAATACCATCAGGTTTTAAACCTGATGGTATTATTTTTTATTTGATTATTTCCATATGACAAGCAGATACTATTCTTGGATATTCCAATTCCTGAGGCATATTTTTATCTCCGTTATAATAGAGTTGTTTCTCCTCAAGTTCCGGTATGTTCGGAATTTTTCCGCTTACATAATCATTAAGCCTTAATAGTGTTGTTTTAAGACGGCTTAAAAGTGAACCGTATCTCATATCAAGAATTTCCCATCCTATGGGCTTATTCACTGTGAACCAGAAATCTCTGTGGATTTCGTGAAGTCTTTTTACTGCATCTATTGCCTGTAAAATTTCACTCTTCACATCATCCAACCCAACTCCGCTCTGATATGCCTTATGCAATCTTATTCCAAGTTCTGATTTTGCCGCAAGAGCCTCTGCAGCAGCAGTATAAAATTCAAAAAACTTGCTGTATTCTTCATTCTCGTTTGCATATTTTTTCAAATCTTCTGCCAAATTGCTGTAATGCTCTTTCATATTAAGGTCAGAAACATTTGCATCAAAAAGCCCCATCATAGGGTCTTGCCACAAAAGATATTTGCTGAAATTGTAATTAGCAATGGTATCAGGCTCTGTAACTCCGCAAGGCTCATCAAAGAATCTTAAGGATTCAAAAGCCGCGGGATCGCACTTTGCACAAAAAGCAAATCTTTTATACCACTTTTCCATATCAACAGTTTCAGAGAAGCCGTGTTCTGCAAAAAGCTGTAAACCAAGCAACGCGGAATAGTTGTTTCCTTCAGGGCAGTTATCACCCCAAACTGTTGCTATTACT
>JAZRTD010000065.1:0-1601 GCA_045651845.1 Clostridia bacterium
GCAAAGGCTTCGTGTAAAGCCGTGCAGGTTGGGTCGGGATAAAGGTTAAGCTTTCTTGACGCATCGTGGGCATATTTTATTGCCTTTTCCGATGGGGGATAAGGGGATTCGTTTGTGTTTAGCTTGATATATTCCGTATCCTTTGGCTGTTCCCCTGGGGTATATGGGGTTAAATTTTTAAGTTTACTGCTGAAAAATTTGCTCATTTTTAATCCTCAATTCGTATAACAGCACTTTTAGCGTGAGCTGTCAGTCCCTCTTTGTTTGCAAAAAACTCAACATCTCTTGCAACGCGGGAAAGTGCATCTTTTGTATAGTAGGTATACTGTGTCTTTTTAACAAAATCGTCAACGGAAAGCGGGCTTGAAAATTTAGCCGTTCCGCTGGTTGGAAGAGTGTGGTTCGGCCCTGCAAAATAGTCCCCTAAAGCCTCAGGGCAGTTTCTGCCCATAAAGATTGAGCCTGCGTGGCGGATTGCGTCAAGATAGTCAAATGGGTTATCAACACAAAGCTCAAGATGTTCGGGGGCGATTTCGTTTGAAATTTCTATTGCCGCCATAAGAGTATCCGCAACAATGATTTTTCCGTTTTCGTCGATTGAAACTCTTGCGATTTCCTCTCGTGACAAAAGCGGAAGCTGTTTTTCAATTTCGGATTGAACAGATACTGCAAGCTCCATTGAATCTGTAACCAAAACGGCGCTTGCCATTTTGTCGTGCTCTGCCTGAGATAAAAGGTCCGCCGCAATATGGGATGGGTTTGACTTTCCGTCTGCAACAACTAAAATTTCGCTTGGCCCTGCAATCATATCGATAGAAACAGTTCCGTAAACCTGTTTTTTAGCCTCTGCAACAAATGCATTCCCGGGACCAACAATTTTGTCAACCTTTGGAACAGACTCCGTCCCGTAAGCCAAAGCAGCAATTGCCTGTGCTCCGCCAAGCTTAAATATTTTGTCAACTCCGCCGATGTAAGCCGCCGCTAAAATAACGGGGTTAACCTTTCCGTCTTTATTTGGAGGAGTAACCATAACGATTTCACCGCAACCTGCAATTTTGGCAGGAACGCTGTCCATTAAAACAGTAGAGGGATACGCCGCCGTGCCGCCCGGAACATAAAGACCTGCTCTGTCAACGGGGATAACCTTCTGTCCCATAACCACTCCATTTTCGTCGTTTATAATAAAGCTGTTTCGCTTTTGTTTTTCGTGAAATTTACGAATATTTGCCTCTGCTTTTTTAAGGATTTCAAGAAATCTCGGCTCAACAAGGGTAAGCGCCTCCTCAATCTCTTCTTTTGAAACAAGGAGGGATGAAAGCTTTGCTCCGTCAAATTTTTCGCAGTATTTATATAAAGCGCTGTCCCCGTTTTTTCTTACATCATAAATTATGTCCGCAACAATTTCCGAAACGTCCATTTTAGGGATAACTCTTGCGAAAATATCTTTATTCTGAACTTCGCCGTATTTTAAAATTTTAATCATTTTGCGCCTCCTTGATAAGACTTTTCATAACCTGTTCAATCTGCTGATTTTTAAATTTAAAGCTTGCCTTGTTGGAAATAAGTCTTGCACTGATTGGAACAATGGTTTCGCGGACAGT
>JAZRTD010000066.1:0-1043 GCA_045651845.1 Clostridia bacterium
AGAGGTGTTGTTGCCGAATGGTCTGCGTAAATTCTTTTTGTCATTTTTATCCTACCTTTCCATCCAGAGAAAAAATCTATGAAAAGTAGACTGTCTCCGTTTATTTTGTTTTGGCGGTATAAAACATACCACCCTATATTATACTATTATTTTCTTTTTTTGTAAAGTAGCTTTACCAAATTTAAGCAAAATTATCCTTGCTTCCCGCCATATTTAACCGACTGCATAACCGCAAGCTTATCGCATCTCTCATTTTCAGGATGCCCGTCGTGGCCTTTAACCCACACAAGCTCCACCTTATGTTTCTCCAAAAGTATTAAAAGTTTCTCCCAAAGGTCAGGATTTTGCGCTTTTTCCCTTTTGTTTCTCATCCAGCCGTTCGCCTGCCACTTATATACCCATTCCTTTTCTATTGCATCTATAAGGTACTTTGAGTCGCTGTGCAGCGTAACAAAACAAGGCTCCTTAAGACAGGATAGTCCCTCAATTGCCGCAGTAAGCTCCATACGGTTGTTGGTTGTTTCAGCCTCACCGCCGGAAAGCTCTTTTTCATATTCTCCATAGCGGAGAATTGTCCCCCAACCGCCCGGCCCTGGATTCCCGCTGCAGGCTCCGTCTGTAAATATTTCAACCTTTTTCATAAGTATCCTCCAAAAATTATACGGAAGCTTTTTCGCTTCCGTATAATTATAACAGATTTTATATAATATGTCCACTATTTTAAGCAATTCCCTTTTTAAGTTTTTTTATGGCCTTTTTCTCTATTCTCGACACATAAGACCTTGATATATTAAGCTTGTCGGCAATTTCGTGCTGAGTATAATCCTTGCCGTCAATTAACCCATACCGCATTTTTATGATTAGTCTTTCTCTTTCCGTAAGTTCGTTTTTTATGTTCTTATAAAGCTGTTTAATATGTTCCTTTGTCTGTATCTCTTCAAAAATTTCGCCCCCGTCGCTTTTCATAACGTCAATTAAGTAAATCTGATTCCCCTCTTTGTCTGTTCCTATGGGGTCATTTAGAGATACCTCACCCTGAGTTT
>JAZRTD010000067.1:0-16644 GCA_045651845.1 Clostridia bacterium
ATAACTGTTGAAAATGAGGAGAATACAGAGTTTTTAAGGCTTATTCTTAATATTTTTTATGCTCTCTCCAAAGGGCAGGATTATGACAAAATTAAAACAGTTTTTGAATGGAAAACGGCAGTCCTTGAGGGATACGCGCCGAATCTTGAAAAATGTTCAGACTGTGGCTTTAGGGAGATTTCTTTTTTTGATTTGGGAAGAGGGGAGTGCTTTTGTGAAAAATGCGGAAAATCTTATGCGGGAGCTGCCCAAATTAACGGAGATATCATTAATGGAATAAAATACATAAGAGATGCTGAATTTTCAAAGATGCTGTCCTTTAATATGAACCCCAAAACAATCGAATATTTGAATATATTAAGTGAAATTTATCTTAGATTGCATCTTGAATGTGAATTTAAAACATTGGAATATTTAAAAAAAATGAAATAGGAAATTATCCTGTTTCATTTTTAAATTACAATTTAATAAGTCTTTTAGAAATAAAAAACTTGATGAAAAATTTCATCAAGTTTTATAATCAACTAAGCAATCTTGTTAAGCATTGCAGCGTACTGGCTCTTTCTGCGAGCAGCAGTGTTCTTATGAAGAATACCCTTTGCAACAGCCTGGTCTGTTTTCTTAACAACAAAAGAATAAGCAACAGAGGCAGATTCTTTGCCCTCATTAAGAGCAGCTTCAAACTTCTTTATAGCAGTTTTAAGCTGAGATTTAACCATCTGGTTCTGAAGTGTCTTAGTCTTAATAACTTTAACTCTCTTTTTCGCTGATTTGATATTAGGCATAATATCACCTCCGTTATATAAATTTGACATATTTCTTACATCAGTATTTCCTATTCTAACACAAACTTTAAAAAAATGCAAGACTTTTTTTCAAAAAAATCAAAAAAAATTTAAATTACTTGAATTTAAACAAAATTTGATTGACAAAATATCAAAGAAGTTATATTATATGTAGAAATAATTTACTTAAGAAGGTGTGTATATGAAGGAGCTGTTAAATCTTTTTTGGTCCTTTTTCAAAATCGGTCTTTTTACGTTCGGGGGAGGATATGCAATGCTTCCTTTAATCCAAAAAGAGATTGTTGAAAATAAAAAATGGGTGACGGAAGAAGAGGTTATGAATTTTTTTGCTGTGGGACAATGTACTCCTGGTGTTATTGCGGTAAATACTGCTACCTTTGTTGGTCATAAGATTAAAAAAACAATAGGCGGAATTTTTGCAACTGTCGGTGTGATAACCCCGTCGATTATTATAATAACAATTATTGCTCATTTTTTAAGGCAATTTGCAGACATTGAAGCGGTTGTGCACGCTTTTAACGGTATCAGGGTTGCGGTTGCTGTATTGATCTTAAACGCCGTTATAAAATTCTGGAAATCGGGAATAAAAAATATAATTGGTGTTATTATGTTTGCAATAACCCTTATCTTGTCAATATTTTTTGATTTATCTTCTGTGTATATTGTAGTTGGTGCGCTTATCGCAGGCATTGTAATCGGCACATACAGAGAGAAGGTGCAAAGATGACATTTTTATTGGTTTTTATAGAATTTTTTAAAACAGGGCTTTTTGCAATAGGCGGAGGACTTGCAACACTTCCTTTTTTATATGACCTTACAGAAAAGTATGATTGGTTTACAAAGGCTGATTTATCGAATATGATTGCGGTTTCCGAATCCACTCCGGGGCCTATCGGGGTTAACTGTGCAACTTATGCAGGAGTAAATGCACTGGGAATATTGGGCGGAATCATCTCGACGATTGGTCTTGTTTTACCTTCATTAATTATAATACTTATTATTGCAAAGGTTCTCGAAAAATTTCAGAGTAATCGCTTTGTTTCTTATTCCTTTGAGGGAATAAGACCGGCAGTTACTGCTATGATTGCTGTTGCATTTATTGATGTTTTTAAAACTGCAATGCTTAATCTTGAACTGTTTGCAGAAAGTAAAAAATTTATTGATATTTTTGATATTCCTGCGATAATATTGTTTGCCGTAATGTTTTTGCTTATGCGAAAGTTTAATAAAATCCATCCAATTGTATTTATTGCTTTATCGGCAGTTATCGGTATTATATTTAAATTTTAAAAAATTACCGGAAAGACTTGCAAAATGTAGAAAATTGTAGTATAATTATATGATTGAAAATTATGCTTATTTAATTTATGGAGGTATTATATAAAATGAGTAATTTTTTAGACACAATTAAAACCCGTGCAAAAGCAGATAAAAAAACGATTATTTTGCCGGAATCAATGGACAGAAGAACTTTTGAGGCAGCTGAGACCGTTCTTAAAGAGGATATAGCTAATATCATTATTTTAGGAACACCTGAAGAAGTTGCTGAAAACAGTAAAGGTCTTGATATATCAAAGGCTACAATAATAAATCCATATACATATGAAAAGACAGAGGAGTATCTTAATCTTTTTGTTGAACTCAGAAAATCAAAAGGACTTACATACGAAGAGGCGAAAGCTACAGCTCTCGGGGATTATATGTATTATGCTTGTCTTATGGTTAAGGCAGGGGATGCAGACGGAGTTGTATCCGGTGCTTGTCATTCCACTGCAAACACATTAAGACCAAGCCTTCAGATAATCAAGACAAAGCCGGGAATTAAGCTTGTTTCTGCGTTTTTCGTTATGGTTGTTCCGGACTGTGAATTTGGTTCAAACGGAACATTTATATTTGCAGACAGCGGTCTTGAGCAGAACCCTGACCCTGAAAGACTTGCTGCAATCGCTGCATGTTCAGCAGAATCTTTTGAGCTTTTAGCTCAGGATACAGCTTATGTTGCTATGCTTTCTCATTCAACAAAGGGTAGCGCAAAGCACGCCGACGTTGATAAAGTTGTTGAGGCTACAAAAATTTGTAAAGAAATGAATCCGCAGATTAATGTTGACGGTGAGTTGCAGCTTGACGCAGCTATTGTTCCAAGCGTTGGTGAATCAAAAGCTCCAGGAAGCTCGGTTGCAGGCCGTGCAAATGTTCTTGTATTCCCTGATCTTGATGCAGGAAATATCGGTTATAAGCTTGTTCAAAGACTTGCAAAAGCGGAAGCTTACGGTCCTATTACACAAGGAATTGCAATGCCTATAAATGACCTTTCAAGAGGTTGTAGTGCTGACGATATTGTTGGTGTTGTTGCAATTACTGCTGTTCAGGCACAGGCTATGAATAAATAATAATATAAGGAGAATTTATTTATGAAAATTTTGGTTATAAATGCAGGTAGTTCATCACTTAAATATCAGCTTATTGATATGGATAAAAGTGAAGTTATGGCAAAAGGTCTATGCGAGAGAATTGGTATAGGCGAATCAAAGCTTAACCACACACCAAATGGTTGTGATAAAATTGTTATTGAAAAGGATATGAAAGACCATGCTGACGCAATTAAAATGGTGCTTGATGCCCTTACTGATGCAAAGCACGGTGTAATTTCCAGTATGGATGAAATTACCGCTGTTGGACACAGAGTTGTTCACGCAGGCGAAAAGTTTAATAAGTCTGTAATTATTAACTCTGAAGTTAAAGCAGCTCTTGAGGAATGTATTCCGCTTGCACCTCTTCACAACCCTGCAAATATTATTGGTATTGATGCTTGCGAAAAGGCTATGCCTGGGGTTCCTCAGGTAGGTGTTTTTGACACAGCTTTCCATCAGACAATGCCTAAGGAAGCTTATATGTATGGTATTCCATACGAAATGTATGAAAAACATAAAATTAGAAGATATGGTTTCCACGGAACATCTCACAAGTTTGTTTCGCAGCAAGCTGCATTAATGCTTAATAAGCCTGCAGAAGACCTTAAAATCATTACTTTCCATCTTGGAAACGGCTCAAGTATAACTGCTGTTGACGGGGGTAAATCGATTGATACTTCTATGGGATTTACACCTCTTGCAGGTGTTGTTATGGGTACACGCTGCGGTGATATTGACCCTGCTATTGTCAAGTTTATTGCCGATACAGAAAAAGTTGACCTGACAGAGGTTGATAATATTCTTAATAAGAAATCAGGTGTTGATGGTATTTCCGGTGTAAGCAGTGATTTCCGTGACCTTGAAGCGGCTGCAAATGCTGGTAATGAAAAGGCCCAGCTTGCCCTTGATATGTTTGTTTACAGTGTTCGTAAATTCCTTGGACAGTATATAGTTGCTATGGGCGGGGTTGATGCCATTGTCTTCACAGCAGGTATTGGTGAAAATACAGTTAAAGTCAGAGAAGCTATTCTTGCAAATACTGAATTTCTCGGTATTGAGGTTGATAAGGATAAGAATGATAAGGCAATCAGAGGTGCACAGATGGATATTTCAACAGAAAACTCTAAAGTCAGAGTTCTTGTTATTCCAACAAATGAAGAGCTTATGATTGCTAAAGAAACACAGGAATTACTTAAATAAAATTCATTTCCAAACAGACGAACAGGCAAAGTTCGTCTGTTTGGTTAATAGAGGGAAATATGGATAATTTTTATATGAATAATGATTATATAAATATGTCAGACGAAGAATTGGTTGAGTTATCTGTAACTGGGGATAAAAATGCTACTGAATTTTTATTAGGTAAATATAAAAATTTTGTTAAATCGGTTGTCAGAGTTTATTTTTTAGTCGGTGCTGACAGAGATGATGTTGTCCAGGAAGGAATGATTGGCTTTTTTAAAGCTATTCGTGACTTTGATAATACAAAACAGTCTTCATTTAAATCATTTGCAGAGATTTGCGTTAAAAGACAGGTTTTAACAGCAATAAAAAATGCTACCCGTCAAAAGCATATGCCTCTTAACAGTTATATATCATTGAGCAAACCCACATTTGAAGAAGAAAATTCGGAAGAAACCTTAATAGACACTCTTATCAGCAATGAATGTCTAAATCCTGAAGAATTATTTATTGGCAAAGAAAATGTAGAGAATATTGGTGCAAAAATTGAGCAAAATTTGAGTAAACTCGAAAAAGAGGTTTTATCTCTCTATTTAAACGGAATTTCTTATCAGGAAATTGCAAAGATAATGAATCGAAGCCCAAAATCAATTGATAATGCATTGCAAAGAGTAAAGAAGAAGATTGAAAAATTTATTTAAGGGATGTCAAGTAATAAAAAATAATTTTATGTAAACTAAAATCCCATTTTTGGAAATTAAAGGTAAAAATTGTCATTAAATGGTAAACTGTATAATTCCATATATCATAGTTATTCACAGAGTTTTCCACATTATCCACAGGGATAAGCTGTTATATTTAGAAAAATGAAGTGGTTGTTATTATGCGGTTTTTCGCAGTTTTAAAAATACAAAAATTGGTTTACAATAATTTTAAAAAATTTTAAGGAAATAATTTTATAAAAAACTTGAATATTAGAATTAAATATGATAGTATATTTGAATGAAAGGTTTTAAGAGGTGATAAAATGAATAAAAATTTAACATTTGATTATAGAAAGGCATTAGCGTTTTTTGATAATTCGGAAATTGATAAGATTGCATCAGAAATTTCAAATGCGCATAATGAGCTTTGCAATAAAACAGGAGAGGGAAGCGACTTTTTAGGCTGGGTTGATTTGCCTGAAAATTATGATAAAGAAGAATTTGCAAGAATTAAAAAGGCTGCCGAAAAAATCAGAAATGATTCTGATGTTCTTGTTGTAATAGGAATAGGCGGCTCATATCTGGGCGCTAAAGCGGCTATTGATTTCCTCAACGGACCGTTTTATAATGATACTGCTAAAACAAAAATTATATTTGCAGGAAACAGTATTAGCCCTAACTATATTAACGGTCTCCTTAAATCAATAGATGGTCTTGATGTGTCTGTTAATATTATTTCTAAGTCAGGAACGACAACAGAACCTGCTATTGCTTTTAGAATTTTCAGACAGTATCTTGAAGAAAAATACGGAAAAGAAGAAGCAAGAAAGAGAATATACGCAACAACGGATAAGGAAAAAGGTGCTTTAAAGAGCCTTGCTGATGCAGAGGGGTATGAAACCTTTGTTGTTCCGGATGATGTTGGCGGAAGATTTTCAGTTCTTACAGCAGTTGGTCTCTTGCCGATTGCTGTGAGCGGTGCTGATATTGATAAAATTATGGAAGGCGCGAATGATGCAAGAATTTTGTATAGCGAAGATGATATTAAGACAAATGAATGTTATCAGTATGTTGCAGTAAGAAATATTCTTCACCGTCAGGGAAAAGCGGTTGAAATGCTTGTAAATTATGACCCTGAACTTCAGTATTTTACAGAATGGTGGAAACAGCTTTACGGTGAGAGCGAAGGTAAAGACGGAAAGGGTATTTTCCCTGCAGGTGTTTGCTTTTCAACTGACCTTCATTCAATGGGGCAGTATATTCAGGATGGTGTAAGACTTCTTTTTGAAACTGTTTTATATGTTGAAAATTCAAAAACAGATATTACTATCGAAGAAGATGCTGATAACATTGACGGACTTAATTTCCTTTGCGGTAAAACAGTTGATTTTGTTAATAAGAAGGCATTTGAGGGAACACTTCTTGCCCACACAGACGGACAGGTCCCAAATCTCATTTTAAAACTTAATGCTCTTGATGAATATACTTTAGGTCAGCTTATTTATTTCTTTGAAAAAGCCTGTGGTGTAAGCGGCTATGTTCTTGGCGTAAATCCATTTAACCAGCCAGGTGTTGAAAGCTATAAAAAGAATATGTTTGCTCTTTTAGGAAAGCCGGGGTATGAAGACCAGAAGGCTGCCTTGGAAGAAAGATTAAAATAATTTTAAAAAAAGTGTTGTGTTCTTGGAATTTTTATGTTATTATATATAAAAAGGAATAAAACATTCTTTGAAAGGCGGTTTTCTTATGATTAAAATTTACATTGGCTTGAAAGGCTGCGGCAAAACCAAAAAGTTGATTGATTCTGTTAATGATGCAATCAATGTAGAAAAAGGGAATGTTGTTTGTATAACTGAAGGTCAGAGACTTATACACGACATCGACAGAAGTGCCCGCTTGGTTGATACAGAAAGCTTTGATATAGCTAATTTCGATATGTTTGTTGGTTTATTAAGCGGTATTATTGCACAGGATTTTGATGTTACTCACATCTTTGTTGATAGCGTGTTCAAGAGTGTTCCAAACGAAACTATGGACAATATAGACGCTTTTATTTCAGCTATTGAAAAGCTTGAAAATAAATTTAATGTTTCCTTTACTCTTATGATAAGTGCAGAGGAATCTTCTGCAACTGAACTTGTTAAGAAGTATATGGCTTAAATATTTTTTAATAATGCTTAAAGGGAGCAAATTGCTCCCTTTATGATTGTCTTGAGGTGATTTAATGAAATATAATAGTACGAGAAATAATAGCTTAAAAGTTGAATCTGCTATTGCTATCAAGCAGGGGTTATCTGTTGAAGGCGGGTTGTTTGTTCCCGAAGAATTTCCTATGCTTTCTATGGATGACATAAAAAAACTCGCAAAGGCTTCTTATGTAGAGCGTGCAACCTTTGTTCTTAAAAAGTTCCTGACAGATTACCTTGTTAAGGAAGTTAAAGATTGTGCCTCAAAAGCTTATTCAAGAAGTAAGTTTGGCGGCAAGGCGGCGCCTCTTGTTAAGCTTTCAGACACAGAGTATGTTTTGGAACTCTGGCACGGTCCTACCTGTGCATTTAAGGATATGGCGCTCCAAATTCTTCCTCATTTGCTTACAACGGCAATGAAAAAAACAGGTGAAGATAAAACAGTTGTTATCCTTGTTGCAACATCCGGAGATACAGGCAAGGCTGCACTTGAAGGATTTAAAGATGTTGACGGGACAAAAATAATTGTATTTTATCCCAGCGACGGTGTAAGTGATATACAGAAGCTTCAGATGATTACTCAAGAGGGTAAAAATGTTTGTGTTTCAGGTATATACGGTAATTTTGACGATGCACAAAATGGTGTAAAAGCAATATTCACAGATGAAAAAGCTAAAGATGAACTTCTTAAGAAGAACTATGTATTATCTTCTGCAAACTCAATTAACTGGGGCCGTCTCGCACCGCAGATTGTATATTACATTTCTGCTTATTGTGATATGTTGAATAAGGGTGAAATTCAAATAGGTGACAAAATCAATATTTGTGTTCCAACAGGCAATTTCGGAAATATCCTTGCGGCTTATTATGCAAAGAAAATGGGTCTTCCTGTGAACAAGCTTATTTGTGCGTCAAACTGCAATAATATATTGACGGATTTTATGCAGACAGGGGTTTATGATAGAAACAGAGAATTCCATACAACCATTTCTCCGTCTATGGATATATTGATTTCAAGCAATCTTGAGAGACTTCTTTATGATTTGTCAGGATGTAATGATAAAGTTGTCAGCGGTCTTATGGACGAACTCCGTGAAAATGGTAAATACACAGTTTCTGATGAAATTTTCAATCAGATTAAGGAATTATTCTGGGCTGGATGCTGCGATGATTATTTCACAAAGGTTCAAATTTATAATACAAATAATCAGTATGGATATACAGTTGACACTCACACAGCTGTCGCAATTGATGTCTATAGACAATATAAAGAGCAGACCGGAGATAACACGAAAACTGTTATTGCATCAACTGCAAGCCCTTATAAGTTTAATTCAAGCGTTATTTCGGCGTTGGGTAAAGATGAAGAGATGGTCGGAAAAAATGATTTTGAATTACTTGAACTTTTGAGCAAAGTTTCCGGAACCAAAATTCCAAAAAGTCTTAAGACATTAAAGAATAAGAAAAAGCGCTTTAATGGTGTTTGTGACAAAACAGAAATGCTTGATGCTGTAAATAAATTTCTTAAGTAGTAAAAGGGCGGATATACCGCCCTTTTATAAAGTTAATCGCAGTGAGGTTTGAATGTTTGACATTCTGTTTCGCAAGATGTTTTTGCGCAGTCCCCGTTAACTTTAATACTGTTTGCACTGCACTTGTCATCTTTTGTGTGATAATGACATTCTGAAACAGTACATAAAATACCCTGTAATGTTTTGTTGTCTTCCATAATTTTCAGCTCCTTTCTGTTTTATCAAAACTATTTTTTCTCGTTTTAAGAAAATTATACTATAAAGGATTGATTTTATATGGCTTTATACGCTATATCTGATTTGCACTTATCATTTGGCACAAATAAGCCAATGAATATATTTGGTGCAAAATGGGAAAATTATACGGAGAAGTTAAAAATAAACTGGCAATCCGTTGTTAAGCCTGATGATGTTGTTATAATTCCGGGAGACATATCCTGGGCGATGTATATTGAAGATTCTTATGAGGACTTTGCGTTTATAAACAGTCTTAACGGCACTAAACTTATTATGAAAGGTAATCATGATTACTGGTGGACAACAGTCAGCAAAATGGAGAGATTCTTTGAAGAGAATCGTTTCAGTACTATAAAAATAATAAATCATGATGCATATATGTATAATAAAACAGCAATTTGCGGAACAAGAGGCTGGATATTTCCAGCGGAAAATTCAACAGGTGATGACAAAAAAATCTTTGAAAGAGAAAAAATCAGGCTTGTTTTATCACTGGAAGATGCAAAGGCGAAAGAACCGGACGAAATTATAGTTGCGATGCATTATCCGCCTTTAAGCGATGAAAATAATGAATTTATAGAAATAATGAAAGAATATGGGGTAAGAAGATGTATCTACGGTCATTTGCACGGCTCTTCACACGGCTCCGCATTTGAAGGAGAGATAGATGGCATAAAGTTGAGCCTCATTTCGTGCGATTATATAAATTTTGACCCATTATTTCTAAAAAATTAGTAAATTTTTATTGAATATGCTCTTGAAAAATTTTGGATAATGTGATATAATTTGAAAATGTAGTATTATGCTATTGGAAATTATTGATTAGAGAGGTTTTTTACACATGGCGACTAAAGAAAAAGCAGAAAAGAATATGGTTTCTTTTGAATTCAAAGTAAGTGCAGAAGAATTTGAAGCTGCAGTTGCAAAGGCTTACAAAAAGAATGTAGGTAAGATTAATATTCAGGGCTTTAGAAGAGGTAAGGCTCCAAGAGCTATAATTGAAAGATATTATGGCAAGGAAGTTTTCTATGAAGATGCTGTAAACATTGTTCTTCCTGATGCATATGATAAAGCGATAGAAGAGCAGAATATCGAAGCTGTTGCACAGCCTGAAATTGATGTTAAGGAAATTTCTGCAGAAACAGGCGTTGTGTTTACTGCTAAAGTTGCTGTTAAGCCTGAATTTGAGCTTGGACAGTATAAAGGCGTTAAGGTTAAGAAAGTTGCTCGTAAGACAACTGAAAAAGAAATTAATGCTGAAATTGATAGAATTCGTGAAAGAAATGCGCGTCTTATCAATGTTGAAGACAGAGCCGCACAGAAACACGACACAGTTGTTATTGATTATGAAGGATTTGTTAACGGTGTTGCATTTGCAGGCGGAAAAGCCGAAGGACACGAACTTAAGCTTGGTTCGGGCCAGTTTATTCCTGGATTTGAAGACCAGCTGATTGGTGCAAATGCAGGCGATGATGTTACTGTTAAAGTTACATTCCCAAAAGTTTATCATTCAGAAGAACTTAAGGGTAAGGATGCTGAATTCAAAGTAAAGGTTCACGCTATAAAAACACAGGAACTTCCTGAACTTGATGATGAATTTGCTAAAGATGTAAGTGAATTTGATACATTTGAAGACTTTAAGGCAGATATTACTAAAAAGCTTAAGGAAAACAACAAGAAGCGTTCACAGCAGGAATTTGAAAATAATGTTTTAGAAGCTGTGGCTGAAGCTACTGAAATTGATATTCCGCAGGCTATGATTGATACTAATGTTGAAAACAGTATCCGCGATTTTGCTATGCAGATGCAGTATCAGGGAATTGACCTTAATCAGTATATGCAGATGACAGGTATGACCATTGATGCTCTTAAGGCACAGTTCTTGCCTGAAGCAGAAAAGAAAGTTAAGATGTCTTTAATCCTTGAAAAGATCGCTAAGGTTGAAAATATCGAAGTTACAGACGAAGATGTTGAGGCAGAATATAAGAATATTGCTGAAACAAACAAGATGAAAATTGAAGATGTTAAGAAGTATCTTAAGGCGGAAGATTTAAAGGAAAACAAACTTGTTGAAAAGACAGTTAAATTCCTCGTTGATAATGCGGATACAAGCAAATAATATTGAATTACAAAGGTTAGTCCCTCGGGATTAACCTTTGATTTAAATTTTGATAAAATGTCGAAAACTGACGAAAAATTTTAGGAGGTTTTTATGAATAACAGTTTAGTTCCTTATGTAATTGAGCAAACAAGCCGTGGTGAGAGGTCCTATGATATTTTTTCGAGACTTTTAAAGGACAGAATTATTTTTCTTTCCGATGAGGTAAATGATGTTACTGCAAGCTTGGTTGTTGCACAGCTTTTATTTCTTGATAGCGAAGACCCAGATAAAGATATAAATCTTTATATCAACAGCCCGGGTGGATCTATTACAGCAGGTATGGCTATTTATGATACTATGCAGTATACAAAGGCAGATGTTTCTACAATATGTGTTGGAATGGCGGCGTCAATGGGTGCATTTTTGCTTTCTGCCGGCGCTAAAGGTAAAAGATATGCTCTTCCAAATAGCGAAATAATGATTCATCAACCTCTTGGTGGAACACAGGGACAGGCGACAGATATCCAAATTCACGCAGAGAGAATCATTAAAATGAAAGATAAACTCAATAAGATGTTGAGTGAAAATACAGGTCAGCCTCTCGATAAAATTAAGATGGATACTGAACGTGATAACTTTATGTCTGCCGAAGAAGCCCTGAAATACGGACTAATAGATAAGATTGTTGAAAAAAGATAAAGTAAAAGGAGTCTTATATGCCTAACAATGAAGAAAGACGCCAGTTCAGGTGTTCGTTCTGCGGAAAATCCGAGGACCAGGTTAAAAAATTAATTGAAGGTCCGGGAGTATATATCTGTAACGAATGTGTTGAATTGTGCCTTGAACTTTTTGAAGATGATATGGAAATGTCTGAACAAGACAGTCTCGAGATTGATGAATTGCCTAAGCCTAAAGAAATCAAAGCATTTCTTGATGAATATATAATCGGACAGGAAGATGCTAAAAAAGTATTGTCTGTTGCAATTTATAATCACTATAAAAGAGTAAGATTTGCAGAAATGACAGGAGAAGATGTTGAACTTCAAAAAAGCAATATATTGATGCTTGGCCCAACCGGTGTTGGTAAAACCTTTCTTGCACAGACGCTTGCAAAGATGATGAATGTTCCATTTGTTATTGCTGATGCGACAGCGCTCACAGAAGCCGGATATGTTGGAGAAGATGTTGAAAATATTCTCTTAAAGCTTATTCAAGCGGCGGATTACAATATCGAAAAAGCAGAAAAAGGTATTATATATATTGATGAGATTGACAAAATTACAAGAAAATCCGAAAATCCTTCAATAACACGCGATGTAAGCGGTGAAGGCGTTCAGCAGACTCTTCTTAAAATCCTTGAGGGGACAATTGCATCCGTTCCGCCTAATGGAGGAAGAAAGCATCCGCATCAGGAGTTTATTCAAATTGATACAACGAATATTTTGTTCATTTGCGGTGGCGCATTTGAAGGTCTTGATAAAATTATCGAAAGCCGAATTTCTTCAAAAACCCTTGGTTTTGGTGCTGAAGTTTTCAGTAAGACAAAGAGAAATGCAGGGGAGCTTTTAAAGCAGGTTGAACCGGAGGATTTGCTCAAATTCGGGCTAATTCCCGAATTTGTCGGAAGATTGCCTATTGTAACAACCCTGGAATCACTTAATATTGATGCACTTAAGCAAATTTTAACTAAACCTAAAAATGCTCTTGTGAAGCAATATAAAAAGCTTTTTGAAATGGATAATGTTGAAATTGAGTTTGACGATGAGGCTATTGAGGCAATCGCTCAAAAAGCTATTGAAAGAAAAACAGGTGCAAGAGGACTCCGTACAATAATTGAGGGACTTATTCTTGATGTTATGTATGAAGTACCGTCAGAAAAAAATCTTGAAAAAATAGTCTTTACGAAAAAGTGCATAGCAGATGGGTCTTCTCCTGAAAAAATATATAAAACAGAGAAAAGAGCCGTTAAGAAGGTAACTTCAAAGAAAAACGCAAGTTAACAGTAATGCTTAACAATATAAAACTCCCCAATAATAAGGGGAGTTTTATTATTTTAATCACTATAGATTTATTTGCGTAAAATTGAGCTTAACGACTTTGATGATGTTCGTATAAATCGATTTAACATAAATAAACATTCATCATCTCCTTGCGAAATATAGTTTGTTTTATTTTCGCAGGATAAAGTTGAAAGAAATCCAAGTTTCTTTATAATATCAAATGATGCTTCACTCACAGCACCAAACGGATAGGTATACACTGTCGGAGTATATCCGGTATGTTCTAGAAATTCAGTTTGAAGAAGAGTAAGGTCATAAGAGAGTATTTTCTCATAATCGCTCACACTTTCCCCGTTTATTTTTTTCGAGCCGTTTCTGCCTTTGTCCGTTGAGTGTAAATTATATGAATGATTTTGGAATTCTATTAAACCGCTATTCATCATTTCATTAACAGTATCCCAATCAAGATGGGCATATTTTTCGGATTTATCTTCATTTTGTGAATATGAATCGGTGTACATTCCAACTATTGAAATTACCGCTTTCATATTATATTTTTTAAGTAGGGGAT
This sequence comes from Clostridia bacterium, assembly GCA_045651845.1. Taxonomy (GTDB): domain Bacteria; phylum Bacillota; class Clostridia; order Monoglobales; family Monoglobaceae; genus SIG454. The sequence goes on from JAZRTD010000067.1 coordinate 13,731, forward strand.
AAACATTAAGGTAATTGTTATAGTATCCGTCATCAAATGTCAGCACAATAGGTTTTTCAGGCAGAGAGGAACCATTTTTTACATAATTTATTACATCGCTCATAAATACAGGGACATAGCCGTTTTCTTTAATAAATTTTAAATCTTCTTCAAAGGCATCAGGGGTTATTACAAATTTTCCTGATTTGCTTTTATCTTTTAATACACTGTGGTACATTATTATAGGAACTTCTTTTTGATTTTCGGAGGATACCGATGAAGTTTCTACGGTTATATTATATATTCCCAAAATGGTAAAAAACAAAGCAAATACGGAGATATATACAATAATCGTTTTTAGTCTGATAAAAAACATACATATACCTTTCTTTTACAAAATTTTCAATATAATATGTTATAATAATATGTAAAAATAAATGAAATATGATTTATATATTATTGTTGACTTAAAGGCAAAAAAAGGATATAATAAAATTGTTAACTTATGATAACGGAGAAAAGAGGAAAATAATGAACAGTCTTCTGATAATCGATGGAAACAGCATTTTAAACAGAGCGTATTACGGGATTAGAATGCTCAATGCTCCTGACGGAACACCTACAAATGCGGTCTATGGTTTTTTAAATATTTTATTTAAACAAATTGATGAAATTAAACCTGACGGTGTTTGTGTTGCATTTGATGTTAAGGAAAAGACATTTCGTCATAAAATGTATGATTTATATAAGGCTCAAAGAAAGCCTGCTCCGGAAGATTTTTTAGTTCAGCTTCCTCTAATGAAAGAAGTTCTTAGGGCTATGAACATAACCTGTCTTGAAAATCCGGGTTATGAAGCAGATGATATTATAGGAACTGTTTCAAAAATATGTGAAAGCAGCGGGATTGAGTGCAATATTTTAACGGGTGATAAAGATGATTTACAGCTTGCATCAAAGCTTGTTAAAATTAATCTTGTTATAACAAAAATGGGAAGCACAACGACTACAGTTTATGATGATACGGCAGTTTTTGAAAAATACGGAGTTACACCAACAGAATTTATTGATGTTAAGGGACTTATGGGTGATACATCCGATAACATTCCCGGAGTTGCGGGAATAGGTGAAAAAACGGCGTTTTCTCTAATTTCAAGTTATAAAAGCATAGAAAACATTTATGAAAACATTGATACAATTGAGGTTACAAAATCTGTCCGTGAAAAGCTTATAAATGGTTTTGATAGTGCTAAAATCAGTAAAGTTCTTGCAACAATTGACAGAGATGTTCCTGGAGAATATAATATTGAAAATTATTGTTTAAAGGATTACAGCGAGGACCTTTCAGAAATTTTTACAAGGCTTAACTTTAAGCAGTTTATGTCGAAGTTAAAGCTTTCTCCCTCAAAAACAGAAACAGAAAAATGCGACAAAGCATGTGCTATGGCAGACGAAAAAAAGCTTTACGGTCTTACAAGTGAATTTGTTGTTTATCGTCTCTATCCAGAAAATAATTCACTAGCTATAATTGACGGGGAAGATTATTTGTATTTTGAAAATATATCAGATGGTGCATTAAAAACTTTTTTCGAAAGCGAAATTAAAAAGATTGGTTATGGCATCAAAGAAGATATAGTTTATCTTAAAAATAAAGATATTGAATACAACGGGTTATATTTTGATGTTATGATTGGAGCATATATTTTAAATCCTGTCAGAAACGGATATAATCTTGATGAAATTGCGCTTGAACTTGCAGGAGTTGAAATATCTTTAGAGGAAGATACAACCAACGGACAGATTATGATGGATTTTGGTGAAGAAAAACAAGACAATCTATTAGAAAAATCTGCAAATGAACTGTATGGTGTCGAAAAATTATATCAAACTCTTTATAAAAAAATAAAAGAAAATAATCAGGAAAGACTGTGCTTTGATATTGAGATGCCTCTTATAAAAGTTCTTGCCCAGATGCAAATTGAGGGTGTTTTGATAGATAAAGAGGCGCTACTTAAATTTGGGAAGACTCTTGAAGAAAAAATCAACGCTTCAACACTTAAGATTTATGAATATGCAGGAAGAGAATTTAATATAAACTCACCTAAACAGCTTGGAGAGGTGTTATTTGTCGATTTAGGCTTACCGCACGGTAAGAAGACTAAAACCGGATATTCAACAAATGCAGAAATTCTTGATAAACTTAAAGATGTTCATCCCATTATTCCTGAAATTCTGGATTATCGTCAGGTTGCAAAGCTTAAGTCTACCTATGTTGACGGTTTATTAAATGTTATTAATCCAATAACAGGCAGAATTCATTCAAATTTTAACCAGACAGTTACAGCCACAGGCAGAATAAGTTCAACAGAACCTAATCTTCAGAATATACCTGTCAGGACTGCCCTTGGGCGCGAAATGAGAAAAATGTTTATAGCTTCGGAAAATAAGTTTTTTGCTGATGCCGACTATTCACAGATTGAACTTCGTGTCTTATCGCATATTGCTGATGATGAAAATATGAAAAATGCCTTTTTAAACAATATAGATGTCCACACGCAAACGGCTGCAAAGGTTTTTAAGGTTTCTATTGATGATGTAACGCCTGAAATGCGTAGCAGTGCAAAAGCTGTAAATTTCGGGATAGTGTATGGAATAAGCGAGTTTTCTTTATCGCAGGATTTAAAAATTTCTTTCAAAGAGGCAAAACAGTATATAGAAGATTATTTTGAAAGTTATCCAAATATAAAATTATATCTTGATAATGTCATTAAAAACGGAACAGATGACGGTTGTGTTGCAACAATTTTTAATAGAAGAAGATATATGCCCGAGCTTAAATCGAGTAATAAAATTACACAGGCCTTCGGTCAGCGTGTTGCTATGAATGCTCCTATCCAAGGGTCTGCGGCAGACATAATTAAAATAGCAATGGTTAATG
>JAZRTD010000068.1:0-5426 GCA_045651845.1 Clostridia bacterium
TCCTCCTCATTCATTTTCAGTTGTTCACCGAAAATTTCGGGACGGTTCTTAATTTGAGGCAAATATTTATAAATTTCCTCCGCCGCATATTCTGCCGCCTCAATTGACGGATAAAGTGTCAGAATATGGACTTCTTCCGCAGTTTCAACTTCCATTCCCGGAATAACCTTAACTCCGCACGCCTCTCCGACCTTTATTGCCGCTCGCACATTGCAGGCGGTGTTATGGTCAGAAACCGCAATGGCATCAAGTCCTGAAAGTGCCGCCATATTGACAATATTATTAGGAGTCATATCCTTATCACCGCAAGGAGACAAGGCTGAATGAATATGAAAATCATAATATATCATTTCAAAACTCCGTCTATCATCACAGCAAGCTCATACGCCGTCTTACTGCTTCTTAAAATAACAACATCCTGTGCATTTGCTTTATCTATAACATCCTGCTCGGGAGTAACCCCCTCACAGAGAAGTATGCAGGAAACTCCTGTAAGTGACGCAACTGCAACAATATTTATATTGCTCATTATTGTTATCCACACATTATCAGCTTCGGCTCTCCCCATAACCCAGCTTAACAAATCGCCTATATAACAGCCATCTATTTCACTGTCAAGATTATCTCCGTTTGTTATAACATCAAGCTTTAGCTCCTTAGCAAGTTCCCTTACTTTCATAAATTCCCCTCATCTTCGTCCTGATAATTGTCATTAAGCTTAAACAGTTCCTTAGCGAGCCTTTTAAGACGCTCTTTCATAAGGAAGATACAATCATTCTCACGGGCAAAACCGCGGACAATATCCTCTGCCAAAGACTTACAATTCGGCGAACCGCAAGAACCGCAGTCAAGCTTTGGAAGTCTGTCATAGATTTTATCCATAAGCTCCATCTTCCGCATTGCCTCATCAAGGTCATCATCAAGAGGGTGAACAGGTCTGCCTTCCACCTTCTTTTGCCATTTAAGCTCATTTACATCAAGATTTTCAATTTCCTTAAGCTGTGGCTTAGTTTTAGACTGAAAAGAAATTCTGCTTGAGGACAAAAACGGATTGACAACATTCAGCGGTCCGCCGTTGCACCCGCTTAAACAAGCTGACAGTTCAACAAACTCAACCGTTGCCATTTTCCCATTCTCAATTTCCTCCAAAACGGTTATAACATTATGTATTCCGTCAACAGCAATGGTATCTTTAGACCCCGAGCCGGAGCTTTCTCCGCCGCTGCTTGCCCAAAAAATACCTTCATAAGCCGATATGCAAAGGGAATCATCTCCCTCTATATCTTCAATAATCGGGCAAATTTTGTTAAAGGCATTTTTAGCCGTTATAACTCCGCTCACATTGGACTTTTCCAAAGTCAGCGGCGCTTTAACGCTTGTCACCTTGGCAGGACAGGGCGTTATGAAAAACACACCGATTTTGTCCTTAGGAATACCCGTCTTGTAGAAAGCTTCATCTCTTGCGAGCCTTGCCGCAACCTCCATTGGAGAAATGATATTAAGCACATTTTCCAAAAGGTCGGGGAAGCGTTCCCTTATAAGTCTTAAAACTGCAGGACAAGCTGAATTGATAACAGGCTTTTTAAGCGACCCGGATTTTAAAAGCTCACGGGTTGCAGCACTGACATATTCAGCCCCTCTTGCCACCTCAAAAACGTGGTCAAAGCCAATTTTACGAAACGCCGCAAGCACCTTAGAGATGCTTACTTCGCTTGCAAACTGCCCGTAAAACGACGGGGCAGGCATTGCAATATTATACTCAAACTTATCAAGCATTGAAAAACTGTCCGCGGCAACAGCCTTTGCGTGGGATTGGCAAACCCTTACACATTCACCGCAGTCAATACAGCGTTCCTTTATAATTTTCGCTTTACCGTTTTGCACTCTTATTGCCTCTGTTGGGCAATGAGTTATGCAATTTGTACAGCCATGACATTTATCTCTGTCCAGTGTAACCGAGTGAAAATATTCCATTAAATCACCTCACAGATTTACTGTTAATGTCAGCTTTGTTCCCTTTCCGGGCTGTGTTTCAATTTGCATATCATCTGTGTACCTTTTGATATTGGGAAGACCCATTCCCGCACCGAAACCAAGTTCCCTGATTTCATCAGTGGCAGTTGAGTATCCCTCCTGCATAGCAAGGTCAATATTTTCAATTCCGGGGCCGTTGTCCCTGAATACAAGGCTTATCTTCCCGCCTGCAATTTCAGCTTCACACTCTCCACCTTTGCCATGAACAATGGTGTTTATTTCCGCCTCGTACATAGCGATAGCAACCCGTCTTATGACCATCGCATCAATCCCAAGCTTTTTAAGTATCCCCTTGAAATTGCTTGACGCCTCTCCTGCAAGAGAAAAATCCTCCCCTGATAATACATACTTTTTAATCATTTTCAGCACCCAAGCCTTTATTATACAGCTTTCCGCACGCCATATACAAAGGATATTCCGTCTGCAAAAGGGTTATATCCTTTTCCTTTGCCAGCTCAATAACATCCTCTGTGGGCATCTTACCTCTCACAAAGCAAACCGCAACAATATCCATCATTTCGGCAGTTCTTATAACCTGCGAGTTAATAAGCCCTGTAAGGAGCAATGACTGCTCTTTAACAAACGCCAGAACATCACTCATAAGGTCACATCCGCACGCCATTTTGATTTCCTTTGCCTTAAGCTCTTCTTCGCTTTCACCGCTTATAACGCTTGCGCCCAAAACAGATTTAATTTCAGATAACAGCATTTCGTTTACCTCTTAATTTCTGTACTTTGCAATGATACCTTCAACATCATCAACAACAAGTCTGCCGTATACATCATCGTTAACAGTCAGAACCGGCGCAAGTCCGCAAGCCCCGATACAACGAGTTGCATCTATTGAGAAAAGACCGTCCGGTGTGCATTCACCAACATCAATTCCCAAAATTTCCTTACACTTTTCAAGAATATCTCCTGAACCCTTAACATAACACGCTGTTCCAAGGCAAACACCAATCTGATACTTACCCTTAGGGTTGATAGAAAACTGTGTGTAGAATGTAACTATACCGTAAATTTCAGCTAACGGTACATCAAGTCCTTCGGAAATCATTTCCTGAACTTCAATTGGAAGATATCCGTAAATTGCCTGTGCCTCGTGAAGGACAGGAATAACAGCACCCTCCTGACCTTTATGGCTTTCAATAACTGCCATAAGTCTTTCTTCCTGCTCTTTGGTTCCATTAAAAGCAATAGCCTGCTTCATCTGTGCAAAACCTCCTGTTTCTAATTCTCTGTCAATTTATTTTACCGTAAACCGACAAACGGATTTTTTATTTTTTTACATCGTGACATAGCGACACAACATATCACAATAATTATACCAAATCTTTGTGAAAAAATCTACAAAATCCACTCTTTTTTTATTCGTTATTTTCAACAAATATCCCTTGCCCACTTTATGCTAAGTGCACAAAATGCAGTTATTAGGATTTTTTCCGAAAAACCCTTGACAAAATCACCCTTTAAGAGTATAATGTATTTACAGTTTTTGCGGGAGTGGCTCAGTGGTAGAGCGTCACCTTGCCAAGGTGAACGTCGCGAGTTCGAATCTCGTCTTCCGCTCCAGAAAAGATGTGAACATACCTTTCACATCTTTTTTTATTTTCTATTTTTCACTTGACAAACACAATCGTTTTTGATATACTTTATAAGGTTAACAAAGATGCTGCCTTAGCTCAGTAGGTAGAGCACTTCCTTGGTAAGGAAGAGGTCGACGGTTCGATCCCGTTAGGTAGCTCCAAAAAAGCACTTCCAACGAAGTGCTTTTTTATTTTGCAATACATAAACACAAAAAAGGATGCGAAATACACATCCTTTTTTGTGTTTATGTAATTTTAAAGCTTGCTTATAATTTCTGTCCGCTTTGCATTATATTCTTCCTCGGTTATTTCACCCAAATCAAGGCTCTTCTTCAGGAAATTCAACCCCCGTTCATCACTCATATTAGTTATTGATGTTTTTACACTTGGAATTTTTTCATTCCATCCATATAAAAATATAGTTCCATATAATATTACCATTGCAATTCTTGATGCATCAATGCTCCACAAAAGCAAGATATACGGTATATCCCAATTCCAATACCACCAATCATCCCAATATCCCAGGCTAAGTACTTCTCTTGTACCTTCAAATTCAAGTATAAAAGATGCAACCGCCAAGGCACATAGTGTCGCTTTACACGAGACCCCTTTAACTATAGCTATAACTGCTAAAACGTATATAGCTATAGTAACAATCACTATAACAATTATATCTAACCAAGACAAAAATTCACAGGAAATAATACTTGTCAAGCAACTCAAAAACATAAATCCTGAAAGAATTGGCATTGTTAATCTTGGCTCAATCATATATCGAAGCTTAAAAAAATATAGTGCTAACAAACCAGCTTCTGCTAATTCTACAGTTATAGAATAACTCCGAATTTCCCCAAAATACTTGACACACCCCAAAACTGTAAAAAATAATAAACAAAGTGATAATACTTTATACTTATCTTTTAATATACCTTTCATTTTTTCATCCATAACCATTCTCCTATTTTGAAATCGCCTGCTGATATTCCTCTTCCGTAATCAAACCTTGAGAATAAAGTTTCTCAATTTTATCAATTCGTTCTGTTTCTATTTGTGCCTGCAATATTGATTCTCTCTCATAACTTCTTGTATTTTCTTCAATTTCGCAGGCTTTATCAATAAGTTCACCAAATCCATACATAAAAAAACTGCTAATCCAAGACGAAAGTGGACCAACTATTAAAAATGCAAAGCCAATAGGAACATAGTGTTCTGCGTCCCATGGGTTGTCTGCAGCAATAACAAACATTGCTATTGCTGCAATAACATACGCAATAATTCCAACCCAACATAACACATTAGCCAATGATTTAATTTTTTTACCGATGTTATCAAACATAAAACATCCTCCTTTTAAAAAAAATATAATAAAAAATGCGCCCACCGAAGCAGACGCATAAAAAACGCAAACTCCGATAGTCGCCAAACCAGTTTTTATACAGTATGAGATATACATACCCCTATAAATAGAATTTGCGTTTTTATCAAATTCACATATAGGAGTATATGCGTGTATACGAAATAATATTCAGGTATAAAAATATACCTCAACACTGTATACAAAAATATTAAACTGATTTGGCATTTGTAATTATATCATCTTTTTTTAAATTTATCAAGAGTTTTTTAGAAAAAAGGCTTCTCCTTGAGGAGAAGCTGGGTATACAAAAAAGCCTGCGAAAAATCCGCAGGCTTTTTATTATTTAATCGTATACGCACCCTTAACCATAACCAGGACATCGTTATTTGCTGTTATTCCTCTGCCGTCATTAACAGGGACAATAAGCAAATGGTTAGACGGCATCG
>JAZRTD010000069.1:0-12010 GCA_045651845.1 Clostridia bacterium
CTCAACTCTTCCGCCTCGTTTTAATTCGCCGACAGATTCATTAGCTCCGTTTTCCTTGTAGCCAAGCTTAATTTCTATATCAGAAAGCTCCCTTTCAAACATCTGGATTGCATCAAGAGAATTTCTTCTAAGCTCCAAAACCTCGCTCCGAAGATGCTCAATTTTCTGTGTTTCGCTTTCATACATATTGCGGAGCGCTCTGCGCTTAAGCTCAATCTCGCGGTTAGCCTCAATCTTCTTATCCTCAATTTCAGCCTCAGCATTACTTCTCATTTCGGAAATTTCACGAATGGCAGTTTCCTTCATTTCTTTAGCCTCCGCTTTTGCGTCGGAAACAATCTCGCCCGCCTCAATATGCGCCTTCTCAAGGACAGAAACAATTATTTCACGCTTGCTCTGAAGCTCATCATATTTTTCACAAAGAGCCTCCTTTTCAGCATTAAGCTTTGCAATTTCCGCGTCCTTTTCCTTTATTTCTTCAACAAAGTCATCGTCAACTGCCCTGATATAATCATAAACATCTGCCTTTTTATATCCAAAAAGTCTTCTTCTGAATTTCTTTTGCATAACCCAATGTCACCTCCAAAAGGTCATAATATACTCAATTCTATATTATTTTACATTATTTTTTAAAATTAGTCAATATATAATTGAATTTTTCATTAATTAATGATATAATTATTTTATATTATATAAAGGAGATTTTGTTATGTCCCTTAATTCTTTGGTTGAACTTATCTTTTCCGCAGGCTCTATTGAGCGGTGGAATGACCATATCCGCCCGTCCCGAGGCTTTACGGAGCTTGATAAACAGGCGCATAAAATGATTTATTCATATATTCTTTCAGGACTTTCCGATGGAATTGACCGTGTCAGGCTGATTGAGGGCGGAATATTTGAATTTTTACACAGACTTGTCCTGACCGACATAAAGCCACCCGTTTTCCATCGTCTTATGGCCCAAAAGGGGCAGCAGATAAACAAATGGGTCATTTCATCTTTGAAAGAAAACCTTGAGGAAATTCCTTGCGGATTTTATGAAAAATTTAAGGAATATTACGAAAATCCCGACTATTCCAAAAATGAAAAACAGCTCCTTGACAGCGCCCATTATCTTGCGACAAAATGGGAGTTTGACATCCTTTATACAAGCAACAACAATTATTACGGCATTGACAAAACACGGCGTGAAATTGATTTAAAGCTTGAAAGCTTTAGCAGTTTGCCATATTTCAATCAATTTGTTCACAACGAAAACCTTAAAGGCTTTGCAAACCTTTCAGGTCAGCTCCGTTTTCAGCAGAGATGGTCAAAAACTCCAAGACTTCCTGCAACCTCAGTTATGGGGCATATGCTTATTGTTGCGGTTTTATCCTATCTTTGCTCCTGCTATATGGGGGCTTGCCCCAAACGGCTGACCAACAACTTCTTCGGCGGACTTTTCCACGATGTCCCCGAAGTTTTAACAAGAGACATTGTTTCCCCTGTTAAAAAATCTGTTGAGGGCCTTGACGAGCTTATTAAAGAGATTGAAGAAATACAGATGCAGGAAACCATATACCCCCTTATCCCAAAGGAATGGCAAAAAGAGCTTGACTATTTCACCCGAAATGAATTTTCAAGCAAAATCGCAAAAGACGGCGAAATCCACCTGACAACCACGGAAGAAATCCAAAGGAGCTACAATGATGATATTTTCTCGCCGATTGACGGTGAAATTATACGGATTTGCGATGTTTTCGGAGCTTTTATCGAAACATATTTCTCTCATATAACAGGAGTTACCTCCCCTGTTCTTCGCAGTGCTAATGCAGACATCTATAAGGCATATAAAAACACAAAAATCGGTGGATTTGATTTCGCCCCCTTGTTTAAGGAATTTAAAATATAGAAACGAATCAAAACCTCAAACAGAAATTCAATTCTGTTTGAGGTTTTGTTATCTAATGGTTAAATTTGTAAAGTTAATATTAATTTTTGTGACTTGTTCCGTTAAATCTCAGTAAAATGTATTGTAAATCCATAAACTTTTATGATAAAATCCAATCAGTTGAAAAAAATAGATAAAAGGAGAGAATCTATGGATATTTTTAATGTTTTAACTTTAATCGGCGGACTTTGTCTGTTTCTTTTTGGCATGGACCTTATGGGGCAAGCTTTAGAACGCCGTGCAGGAAATAGCCTGCGTTCCATTTTAAGCAAACTTACAACGAAGAAAATTGTCGGACTTTTAACAGGGCTTGGTGTTACAGCTATTATTCAAAGCTCATCCGCCACTACCGTTATGGTTGTGGGTTTCGTTAATTCGGGGCTTATGACTCTAAAGCAGGCGATAAATGTTATTATGGGTGCAAATATCGGCACGACTGTTACCGCCTGGATTTTAAGCCTTACGGGAATTGAAAGCGGAAATATTATTGTTCAGCTTTTAAAGCCAATGTCCTTCACACCCGTTCTTGCTCTTTTTGGAATAATCTGCTATATGTTCTTCAAAGACAGTAAACACCGTGACACGGGTACAATTCTTTTGGGCTTTGCAACCTTGATGTTTGGTATGGATATTATGTCCGATGCGGTTTCCGGGCTTGCTGATGTTCCTCAGTTCAGGGAATTATTCCTTCTGTTTAAAAATCCGCTTTTAGGCGTTCTTGTTGGGGCAATTTTAACTGCAATAATCCAGTCAAGCTCCGCATCTGTGGGAATTCTTCAAGCACTGGCAGCAACAGGGCAGGTTTCTTACGGTGCAGCAATCCCGATTATTATGGGACAGAACATCGGCACCTGCATAACGGCACTTCTTTCATCCTTTGGCACAAATAAAAACGCAAAGCGTGCCGCTTTTGTTCACCTTTTCTTTAATATAATCGGAACAGTCATAATGCTCATTGTGTTCTGGATTGTAAAAGCGGCTTTCGCCCCTGTGTTTCTTGACACATCAGCTTCGCTTTTCGGCATCGCTGTTGCTCACTCGGCATTTAATATAATCTGTACTGTTATTCTTTATCCTATGTCGGGAATTCTTGAAACCATTGCAGTCCGTGTTGTTCCCGGTCCAAAAACGCAGGAAAAAAGCGATATGTTTGACGAAAGAATCCTTTCAACCCCTTCCGTTGCCCTTGAGCTTTGTTCAAAAAAAGCAGTTGAAATGGGCTGTCTTTCTGCAAATTCTTTAAAGAAAAGCCTTTCTCTCTTTAATGAATACTCAGCAGAAATCGCCGAAGATATACGAAACACAGAGAAAGAAATCGACCATATTGAGGATGCTCTCGGAAGTTATCTTGTTAAATTAAGCGGAAAACAGCTTAACCCCGAAGAATCCGCCGAGGTTGCCAAGCTTTTAAAAGCAATTGGTGATTTTGAAAGAATTTCCGACCACAGCTTAAATCTTTTATATTCTGCTGAAGAAATGCGAGATAAGAATATTAAATTTACGGAAGAGGCAACTTTAGAATTCAATGTTCTATGTAATGCCACCTCTGAAATTTTGGAGCTTTCTCTCTCCGCATTTATAGAAAATAACCTTTCTTCCGCAACTGAAACAGAGCCTCTTGAAAAGGTTATTTTAAGCCTTAAAGAGAGAATGAGAAACCACCATATTATGAGGCTCCAAAAGGGAAAATGCACCATAGTTGCAGGCTTTATCTGGGCAGACCTTCTGACAAATCTTGAAAGAACAGCGGCACACTGCGCAAACATCTCGGGTATTGTTATTGATATGCAAAACAACAATTTCAACACCCACGAGTCTATGCGTGCTATTCGGACCGACAGCGAGAATTTTGCAAATCAGGTTAAATATTTCAGCGAAAAATATTCACTATAATAAAACGGAAGTGCATATCACTTGCACTTCCGTTTTATTTTACATCATTTCTTTAAGTCTTTCGTTTACCTCAAGGAGGAATTCCTCTGTGTCAACTTTTTTCTTATTCGGGAGGCTTGAAAGAAGAGCCAAATCTCCTGTCATAACGCCGTCCTCAATAGTTTTAATAGTAGCTTTTTCAAGCTTATCCGCAAAGTCACAAAGGTCAGGAGTGTTATCCATTTCCCCTCTCTTGCGGAGAGCGCCTGTCCACGCAAAGAGCGTTGCAACGCTGTTTGTTGAGGTTTTTTCGCCTTTTAAGTGCTTATAATAGTGGCGCTGAACTGTGCCGTGTGCCGCCTCATATTCATAAACACCGTCAGGGGAAACCAGAACAGAGGTCATCATTGCAAGACTGCCGTAAGCCGTTGCAACCATATCGCTCATAACATCGCCGTCATAGTTCTTGCAAGCCCAGATATATCCACCCTCAGAGCGAACAACTCTTGCAACCGCATCATCAATTAATGTGTAGAAATATTCAATGCCCGCATTGTCAAACTTTTCCTTATATTCATTTTCAAATATTTCATTGAAAATATCCTTAAAGCGGTGGTCATATTTTTTGGAAATGGTATCCTTTGTTGCAAACCATAAATCCTGCTTTGTGTCAAGAGCAAAGTTAAAACAGCTTCTTGCAAAGCTTCCTATGGACTTATCTATGTTATGAAGTCCCTGAATAATCCCTGCACTGCCCTTAAATTCGTGGATTAAAGAACGGGTTTCCTTTCCGTCTTTATCTGTCATAACAAGCTCGCATTTTGCGCCTTCGGGAACCTGCATTTCCGTATTCTTATAAACATCGCCGTATGCGTGTCTTGCGATTGTTATAGGCTTTGTCCAGGTCGGGATAAAGGGGGTTATGCCCTTTACGATAATCGGAGTTCTGAAAACTGTTCCGTCAAGAATTGCCCTGATTGTTCCGTTTGGAGATTTCCACATTTCCTTAAGGTTATACTCTGTCATTCTGTCAGCATTGGGGGTAATCGTTGCACACTTTACCGCAACCCCATATTTCTTTGTTGCCTCTGCGCTGTCAAAGGTAACCTGGTCATTGGTTTCGTTTCTGTGTTCAAGCCCTAAGTCATAATACTCTGTTTTCAAATCAATATATGGAGTCAAAAGAATATCCTTTATCATTTTCCATATAATTCTTGTCATTTCGTCCCCGTCCATTTCAACAAGGGGGGTTATCATTTTAATCTTTTCCATAGTCTTTTCTCCTATATGTTCTCTTTTGTATAGCTTAAAAGTCCGCCGGCTAAAATAATCGCTTTTGTTCTCTCCGTAAGCTCACATTTGCAGAGAATTTCTTCGCCTGTTGTTTTATTCTTAAGAACGACATCATCGCCCTTTATAATTCTTTCCTTAAGGTTTTCAAAAGCAAGCTCGTCCCCCTGGGAAATCTTATCATAGTCATTTTCATTTGCGAAAGTGAGGGGAAGAATACCCGCGTTTATAAGGTTGGAACGGTGAATTCTTGCAAAAGATTTAACCAAAACAGCCTTAACCCCAAGATGGAGCGGAGCCAGAGCCGCGTGTTCACGGGAAGAACCCTGACCGTAGTTCACCCCGCCGACAATTATGCTCTTGCCAAGCTCTTCTGCGCGTTTCGGGAATTCCTCGTCGCAAACAGTAAAGCAATACTGGGAGATTGCGGGAATGTTTGAACGGAGGGGAAGAATTTTCGCCCCTGCCGGCATAATATGGTCTGTTGTTATGTTATCACCAACCTTAAGGGAGCATTTACATTCAATGCTTTTCTCCAAAGGCGATGTCTTCGGGAAGGGCTTAATGTTCGGTCCTCTTAAAATCTCAACCGAATCAGCCTCATCGGGAGCTACTGGAGTCACAACCATATTGTCGTTTATAATAAATTCTTTTGGAAGCTCAAACTTTGGCATTTCTCCAAGAGTTCTTGGGTCGGTTAAAACACCTGTAAGAGCGGAAACCGCCGCAACTTCAGGAGAAACCAGATAAATCTGTCCGTCTTTTGTTCCGCTTCGTCCTTCAAAGTTACGGTTAAAGGTACGAAGAGAAATTCCCTTTGAATTAGGGGACTGTCCCATACCGATACAAGGTCCGCAAGCGCTCTCAAGGATTCTTGCACCCGCATCAATAAGGTCAGATAACGCACCGCATTTTGCCAGCATATTGAGCACCTGCTTTGAGCCTGGTGCAATAGACAATGAAACGTCAGGATGCACAGTTTTGCCCTTTAAAATATGGGCAACCTTAAGCATATCAAGGAGCGAGCTGTTTGTGCAAGACCCGATACAAACCTGGTCAATCTTCATCTCGCCAATCTCTTTTACCGATTTAATATTATCAGGTGAATGAGGGCAAGCCGCCGCTGGCTCGATTTCGGAAAGATTAATCTCAACAATCTCATCATAAACCGCATCCGCATCTGCAGAAAGCTCTGTCCAGACCTCTTCTCTTTTCTGTGCCTTTAAGAATTCCTTTGTTATTTCATCGGATGGGAAAATTGAAGTTGTTGCGCCAAGCTCTGCACCCATATTTGTTATGGTTGCACGCTCGGGAACAGACAAGGTTTTAACACCCTCACCGCAGTATTCAATAACTTTTCCGACCCCGCCTTTAACGCTGAGTCTTTTTAAAACCTCTAAAATAACATCTTTAGCGGAGCACCAGGAAGAAAGGGCGCCCGTAAGGTTAACTTTAACAATTTTGGGGTATGTTATATAGTAAGCACCGCCCCCCATTGCAACTGCAACATCAAGACCGCCTGCTCCGATTGCAATCATACCGAGGCCTCCGCCTGTAGGGGTGTGGCTGTCTGAACCGATTAAGGTTCTACCGGGCACGCCAAAGCGTTCAAGGTGCACCTGATGGCAAATTCCGTTTCCGGGACGGCTGAAATATATACCGTGTTTCTTTGCAATTGAGCCGATAAATCTGTGGTCATCAGCATTTTCAAAGCCTGACTGAAGAGTGTTATGGTCAATATAAGCCACCGACTTTTCAGTTCTGACTCTTGGAATCCCCATTGCCTCAAATTCAAGATATGCCATTGTTCCCGTGGCGTCCTGAGTTAAGGTCTGGTCAATTCTTATGCCGATTTCACTGCCTTTTACGGCTTCGCCGTCAACAATATGAGCATTCAAAATTTTCTCTGTGAGTGTTAAGCCCATTTAATCAAATCCTTTCGTAATAAAAGTAAATATGGTATAATTGTAACACATTCCAAGAATTTTTGCAACACATATCGAGTATCATTTTAAAATAAATTTTTCTTGACAATTTGAGCCAAAATTGGTATAATATAATAAATTATCCTGTGAGGGAGTAGCGAGCGCATTGCGTAGCAAGTCAACATCCTGGTCTTTGACCTGGCTTGTTTTAAATTGCCAGACTCATATAGCTTTTGTTGTATTCGAGTCTGCCCTAAAGATTTCAAGGCTCAAGTGCAACGAAAGGTTGCCCTTGGGTTTTTTATTTTAAAGGAGGTAATTTTTTGTTATTTCACAGTAAGTCAATTAATGAAGTTCTTTCTCATCTTCGAACTGATGAAAAAAGCGGTTTGTCGGTTTCTTATGCAAACGAGCTTTTAAAAGAATATGGCGAAAACAGGCTTAAGGAGAAAAAGAAGAAAACCAACCTTCAGCGCTTTTTTGAACAATTCAAAGATGTTATGATTTTAATTCTCATTGGCGCTGCAGTTATTTCTTTTGCGGTTGCGGTTATTGAAAAAAACCCAAAGGAATTCTTTGAACCTGCGCTCATTCTTTTAATCGTTGTTTTAAATGCAGTTATGGGAGTCGCCCAGGAGAGCAAGGCCGAAAAGGCTCTTGATGCTTTAAAGAATATGTCTGCTCCTCACGCACGGGTTATCCGTGATGGAGAAGAGCAAATCATTGATGCATCCCAGCTTGTTCCAGGCGACATTATCCGCCTTGAGGCAGGAGATTTTATCCCTGCTGATGCAAGACTTTTACATTCTGTCAGCTTAAAGAGCGAGGAATCAGCATTAACAGGGGAATCTGTTCCCTCCGAAAAAGATGCTGATTCAATCATTGACGAAGATGCACCTCTTGGCGACCGCAGTAATATGGTATTCTCCGGATGCAGTATAACCTACGGAACAGCAACCGCTGTTGTTTGTGCAACAGGAATGGATACCGAAATGGGCAAGATTGCTAATCTTTTAGACAGTGAAGAAAACGGTCAGACCCCTCTTCAGGAAAAGCTCGCTTCTTTGGGAAAATATTTAGGTATTGTTGCAATTATTGCCTGTGCAGTTATTTTTGCAGTTGGTATTGCCAATAACATTCCTGCCCTTGAAATATTTATGACCGCAGTCTCTCTTGCGGTTTCGGCAATCCCTGAGGGACTTCCCGCAATCGTTACCATTGTCTTATCCATCGGCGTTCAGCGTATGGTTAAGAAAAACGCATTAATCCGCAGACTCCCTGCAGTTGAAACATTAGGCAGTGCATCAATTATATGCTCTGATAAAACAGGGACTCTTACTATGAATCAGATGACTCTTAAAAAGGCATACTGCGACGGCGGACAGACTGAGGAAATTTCAGCCGCACCTTCCGATACGGTCAAAAATCTTATCACATATGCAACTCTTTGCTGTGATGGCACCATCGTTATAAATGGCAACGAGGTTACTCATATAGGCGACCCGACAGAAACAGCTATCGTTTTCGCAGCACACAATATGGGACTTTCCAAAGACGATCTTTCCGAGAAATATCCGCGGCTTGGCGAAATTCCATTTGACTCAGACAGAAAGCTTATGTCAACTATAAACAAAATTGACGGCAAAAATATAGTAATCGTTAAAGGAGCTTTTGATGTTATAGAGAACCGCTCCGTAAACGGTGATTTTGAATCAGCAAGACGAATAAATGAGGAAATGAGCAACAATGCACTTCGAGTTCTTGCTGTTGCGTATAAGGAAATTGATGAAATCCCTGAAACTCTGACTTCTGACAATCTGGAAACAGGACTTACGTTTATGGGTCTTGTTGGTATGATTGATCCACCCCGTTCTGAAGCAAAAGCGGCGGTCAAGGTGTGCAAAAAAGCTGGTATAAAACCAGTTATGATTACAGGCGACCACATAATCACAGCCACTGCAATCGCCCGTGAGCTTGGAATTTTTAACGAGGGGGACAAAGCCATAACAGGAGCGGAGCTTGACAAAATGACAGACAGTGAGCTGGACCGCGTTGTTTCCGAAATCTCGGTTTACGCCCGTGTTTCACCCGAAAATAAAATTCGTATCGTTAAGGCTTGGCAAAGACGGGGACAGGTTGTTTCAATGACAGGTGACGGCGTTAATGATGCTCCCGCCTTAAAAGCCGCCGACATTGGCTGTGCTATGGGTATTACGGGAACAGATGTTGCAAAAGGTGCAGCAGATATGACACTGACAGATGACAACTTTGCAACCATAGTTGATGCTGTCCGTGAAGGACGCGGAATTTATGCCAACATCAAAAAGGTTGTGGGCTTTTTGCTGGGAACAAACATCGGCGAAGTTATAACGGTTTTTGCCGCTATGCTTTTATGGCATAAAACTCCTCTCCTTTCCATGCAGCTTCTTTGGATAAACCTTGTAACCGACTCCCTTCCTGCCATTGCTCTGGGTATGGAGGCTGTTGAATCTGACGTTATGGACAAAAAACCAAAGCCAAAAAATGAGGGAATTTTTGCCCACGGATTTGGAATAAAGGTTGTCCTTTGGGGCATTATGTTTGCACTCCTTACCCTTATCGCCTTCTATATCGGTGAAAAAGCAACGGGAAGCCTTGAGGGCGGACAGACCATGGCATTTATGGTGCTTGCGCTTTCCCAGGTTGTCCAAAGCTTTAATATGCGGTCCGAGCATTCCCTTTTCAAAATCGGAATGTTTACAAACAAGACTTTAAACGGAGCTGTTTTGTTATCCGCTTTGCTTGTTCTTGTTGTCCTTTTCACACCGCTTAAAGGTGCATTCGGACTTGTTATCCTCTCAAAAGAGCTTTACCTGATCGCTTTGGGACTTATAATTATCCCACTTATTATTATGGAAATTTCAAAACTGATTTCCTTTATAACTAAAGAGATGAAAAACAAAAGAAAAATCGGAGGGTTTTAAAATTGGAAATTTTAGAAATGCTTAAAACTAACATCAGCGACATAACCTGGCAGATGCTTGTTATGTGGGTTATCGGCGGAACTCTTATTTATCTTGCAATCAAAAAGGATATGGAACCAACACTTCTCCTTCCTATGGGATTCGGTGCAATTCTTGTCAATTTGCCTTTTGCAAGCGTTGTTGGCGAAGAAGGGGTGTTGACAACACTTTTTAATGCGGGTATCGCAAACGAGCTTTTTCCGCTTCTTCTCTTTATAGGAATCGGTGCAATGATTGACTTTGGTCCGCTTTTATCAAATCCCAAGCTTATGATTTTCGGGGCGGCGGCACAGTTTGGTATTTTCCTGACTCTTTGCACAGCCTCAATCTTCTTCCCTGATATTGACGCGGCATCAATCGCAGTTATCGGTGCGGCTGACGGCCCAACATCTATTTTCGTTGCAGGAAAGCTTGGCTCTAAATATCTTGGCGCTATTATGGTTGCGGCTTACTCATATATGGCTCTTGTTCCAATCATTCAGCCGCCTGTTATAAAGCTTTTAACAACCAAAAAGGAACGCCGAATTAAAATGGAATATCAGGGCAAGGCAGTTTCTCAAACAACAAAAATTCTGTTCCCGATTATTATAACAGTTGTTGCAGGTATTGTTGCACCTGACTCTGTGGCTTTGGTTGGTTTCTTAATGTTCGGTAACTTAATCCGTGAATGCGGTGTTTTAAATTCACTTTCAGAAACTGCTCAAAAGGTTTTAGCTAACCTTATTACAATCTTCCTTGGCATAACAGTTGCCGCAAGAATGGGCGCTGACGAATTTTTAAAGGTTGACACACTCCTCATTATGGGGCTTGGTCTTTTCGCCTTTATCTTTGACACAGCAGGCGGGGTGCTTTTTGCAAAGTTTATAAACCTCTTCACCAAGAAAAAGATAAATCCTATGATTGGTGCGGCAGGAATTTCCGCTTTCCCAATGTCAGGCAGAGTTGTTCATAAAATGGGACTTGCAGAAGACCCGCAGAACTTCCTCCTTATGCACTCAATGGGCGTTAACGTTTCAGGGCAGATTGCCTCTGTTATCGCCGGCGGACTAATTCTGAATTTCTTTATATAGGAGGATAAAGCTATGGAAATAAACTTAATGAGATTTATTGAAAACCTTAAATATATGGGTCTTGGAATGCTTGGAATTATCGGAGTTATAGGAATTATAATTATAATAACAATGATTTTGTCAAAGCTTACCGCTCCCAAGGACGAACAGCAATAATTAAATACTAAAACAAAAATCACTTTCATATATTGTTAGTATATAACAAATATGGGAGTGATTTTATGCATTCGTCAATTAAAGAACGGACAATAGCCCTTGCAAAATACATTATAGAAAATAAATGCACGGTCCGCACCGCCGCAAAACACTTTGGGATTTCCAAATCAACAGTACATAAAGACCTGACAGAGAGGCTTCCGGGGATAAGGCGGGATTTGTTTAAAGCTGTCAGGGAAATTCTTGACGAAAACCGTGAAGAAAGGCACATAAGGGGCGGTCAGGCAACAAAAGAAAAATATCTGAAGAAACAAATAAGTGTAAATTAGGTTTTTATTCCTTATTTTTTAATTTTTGAAAAAATTTTTTATGTCTTTTTTTGAGAAAAATCAAAGATGTTGTGGTTTTATAAATCAAAAAAGCTCATATTTTGTAGGTTGTAAAAAATGTAGAAAAAAAGACCAAGTTTTTGGTCTTTTTTGTTGTTGAAATTATTTTTGAAATCTGCTATTATATAGTATGTTAAAAAATAAAATTATAAAATGGGGATGTTATCCCCCCAAAAAAGAAACGAGCTAAAAGAACAATGGAGCTTGAGCAAATTTGGGGAAACGTTGTTGCTATGCTTGCCGAGGAAATTTCTGAAGTATCGTTCAATTCCTGGATTAAACCCGTTAAAGCGGTCAGCATAACAGATTCTGAAGTTGTTCTTTGTGTTCCGTATGGTGTTAACAGAAATATGATTATGACAAAATATTTTTCGCT
>JAZRTD010000070.1:0-1528 GCA_045651845.1 Clostridia bacterium
TTTTTTGAATAAGACTGAATATTCAGCCGAGGAGCTTGATGAAATAGAAAACCGCCTTAATATAATTGGAAATTTAAAGAGAAAATACGGGAATTCTATTGAAAATATCAATAATTATCTTTTGTCAATAAAAGAGGAATATGATAAGCTTTCGTTCAGCGATGAAAATATAACTCTTTTGCTTGAAAGAAAGCAAAAATGCGAGGAAAAGCTTAAAAATTCGGCAAAGAATTTAACTGATGCAAGAAAAGTATCTGCAAAGGAACTTGAAAAGAAAATAGCGGATGAGCTTGCTGATTTAGATATGCCGAATGTTAAATTTGTTGTATTGATTGAGGAATGTGAATACTCAAAAAATGGTGCTGATAAAATTGAATTTCTTATATCCGCCAATGCAGGTGAACTTCCGAAGCCTATGACAAAAATTGCATCAGGCGGTGAACTTTCAAGAATTATGCTTGCAATTAAGGCGGTTATGACGGATTCCGAATACTTTGAAACTATGATATTTGACGAAATTGATACAGGGGTCAGCGGAAGAGCGGCGCAGAAAATTGCTGAGAAAATAGCGGGCTTTTCTGGGAGTTGTCAGGTTTTCGCGGTAACACATCTTTCGCAGATTGCGGCAATGGCAGATGCTCATTTCCTTATTAAAAAGGACAGTGACGGAGAAAAGACTTTTACAAAGGTTAAAAAGCTCCATAAGGAAGAGAGAATATCGGAACTTGGCAGAATAATCGGCGGTGTTTCGGTTACGGAAACAACCCTTAAAAGCGCAGAAGAGATGCTCCAGATGGCAGAAAATATGAAATCAGGCAGGTAAAAATGGAGAAAAACGGATTTGTTGTTTTTGCAGATGAAAGAAATGCGAAGATTAAAGTAAACAGAGAGTCTGCTTGCGGGGGAAATTGCTCTCATTGTAAAGGGTGCGGAGCAGATGCAATTCTCTTTGAAATTGAAAACAATATGGATTTTAAAGAGGGTGAAGTTGTCAGAGTTATTATGGATGACTCAAAATTCCTGAAAAAATCCTTTTTAGGATATGGTCTATTGGTTGTGCTGATTATTGCAGGCGGGATTTTGGGATACACAGTATCTAAAAATGAGTTGGTTTCATTTGCTTTTATTTTGATTTCTTTATTTTTGGGACTAATTATTCTTAAAAATATCTTTAAAGACAGATTTTCAGATATAAAAGTTGAAAGATTTAATTAAAGGATAGATTAGATGTTAATTTCTATTGACGGTTTATGTAAAAATTTTGGAGAAAAGAGAATACTTGATAATATTTCATTGACCATAGAGGATAGAGGGCGCTATGGTCTTATTGGTGTTAACGGAGCGGGAAAATCAACCCTTTTAAATATAATTATGGGAAGCCTTAGTCATGAAGAAGGTAACATTTATAAAAGTAATTTGGTTACAATAGGATATCTTAAGCAGAATAACGGGCTTGACAGAGATAACAGCATAATTGATGAAATGCGTTTGGCGTTTTCGGATGTTATAGATGCGCAGAATGAAATGA
>JAZRTD010000071.1:0-5385 GCA_045651845.1 Clostridia bacterium
GTCTTATGTTAACATCGTGTCCGTTAATCTCAAGGATTTTATCTCCCGCTTTAATATATTCCGAAACAGGGGAATTGGGAACAGTTTCCTCTACGGTTGTTGTGGCAATTCCGTTCCCTGAAGTAAAGGCAACAACAATAATGCTTACAATGAATCCCAAAACAATATTCATAAACGCCCCTGATGCAAGAATAACAAAACGGGCAAGCTTTGATTTTGAAGAGAATGAGCCATCGGCATCGCTGTCATCATCTTCGCCCTCCATCTTGCAGTATCCGCCAACGGGAATACATCTGACAGAGTATTTTGTTCCCAATTTTGACTCCCTTGACCAGATTGCAGGACCCATTCCTATTGCAAATTCGTGAACTGTAACCTTAAAAATACGTGCTGAGATAAAGTGGCCAAACTCGTGAATAAATATTATCAGCGAGAAAAATAAAACTGCAAACAATATAATAAGAAATGTCATTAAAAACGCTCCCTTACTTCCATATCAACTCTTAATATATCATCTATTGTTGGATTATTTATATTTTTATATTCTGAAAGTGTTTTTTCGATTATATCCCCGATTTGGAGAAATCCAATTTTTCCATGGAGGAAAAGCTCAACAGCCTTTTCGTTTGCGGCATTTAAAACAGTTGGCATAATTCCGCCTGCTTGGCCTGCCTCCTTTGCAAGACGGAGACACTTAAAAGTTTCTTCGTCAGGCTCATAAAACGTCATAGTTTTAAGGTCCTTAAAGGATACCCTTTTATCAGGAGAAGGAAGCCTCTTTGGATAGGTGAAAGCATATTGGATAGGGTGCTTCATAGAGGGGAGAGAAAGCTGTGCTATAACGCTCAAATCCTCATATTCAACCATTGAGTGAATTATACTTTCTCTATGGACAACAACCTCAATATCATCAATCTCAACATCAAAGAGCCATTTAGCCTCAAGAACTTCAAGGCCCTTGTTCATAAGGGTTGCACTGTCTATAGTGATTTTTGCACCCATACTCCAGTTGGGGTGATTAAGCGCCATTTCCTTTGTGACAGACCTTAATTCATTGGCGGTTTTTCCGAAAAACGGACCGCCGGAACAAGGCAGGAGAATTTTATTGATTTTATTATGGCGATTTCCCTCAAGACTCTGGAAAATAGCACAATGCTCGCTGTCAACAGGGAGCAATCGCACGCCTTTTTCGGCAATTTTGTCCATGAAAAGCTGACCTGCTGTGACCAGAGTTTCCTTGTTGGCAAGGGCAATATCTTTCCCCTCATCAATTGCGTGAAGGGTTGGGATAAGTCCTGAAAAGCCCACAATTGAGGATAAAACCATTTCAGAATTCTTGTGAGTTGCAACCTCAATTAGTCCATCCTGACCGCATACAACGCGGCAAGGAGTGTCAGAAAGACGGCATTTTAAATCTTTTGCCGATTCTTCGTCAAAGGAGGCGACAATTTCAGGCTTATATTTTCTTGCCTGCTCTTCTAATAGCTTGACATTTTTATTTCCGCTTATGGCTTTGATATTTATATCTTTTATTCCTTTTAAATCATCAACAACCAAAAGAGCTTGAGTCCCGATAGAGCCTGTTGAGCCAAGAATGGAAATATTCATAAAATCAATCCTCCGTTTAAACAATTAGAAGGGGCAGAAGCAAAATGCTTACGCCCCGATTTATCAGTATTGTAGTATTAATTTAAGATTCCTATGTAAGCCACATAGTAAAGCGTAAGAGGAGCAACAAAGATAATACTGTCGCATCTGTCTAAAACTCCGCCGTGACCTGGGAAAAGATTGCCGTAATCCTTTATGGCATACTGTCTTTTAATGCAGGATGCTGAAATATCCCCAAGCTGTGCACCGACAGAACATATAAGTCCAAGAATGAACAGCTTAATAAAATTAACATCAACCGAGAAGCAACCCTTTATAATAAGTCCGAAAATCATACAGGATATTCCGCAGCCAATAACTCCGCCGACAGCACCTTCGATAGTCTTGTTAGGACTGAGAGAAGGGCAAAGCTTATGCTTTCCTATTGCCTTACCCACAAAATATGCACAAGTGTCAGTAAGAAATGCACAGACAACCAAAAGCCATATATAGTATTCTCCGCCGTTCATCTTTCGAAGGCTTATTATGCTTGAAAGAAGATAGGGTATGTATATTGTGCTGAATAATGACAGCGAGAGCTTTTCCAGAGGAACCTTATTGTTTGAAAATATAAGTATAAGGAAAAGCAAAGCTGAATACCAAAGGGCAAAGGATATGAATGACAGCTCGACAGAAACTTTCAAAGGAAAATATATTGCCGCCAGTATTCCAAGAACACAAAGAGATTTATGATTGATAATCCCTGTTGCTTTATAGAACTCGTAAAGACCTATAAGGGATGCAATAAAAACAATAATTGCCCAAATCCACCAATAAGGTTGAATGAGTGCCGCAATAATAAGGGGAAGCGCGAAAAGCGCAGTTATAATTCTTGTTTTCATAATAAATTCCTTTCCTTAAACCTTGCCGAAACGACGGTTTCGCTTTTGATAATCAATTATAGCCCGTTCCATATCCTTTTCGGAAAAATCAGGCCAGTTAATATCGCTGTACCAAAGCTCGGAATAAGCTGATTGCCAGAGAAGAAAGTTGGAAAGCCGCATTTCGCCGCTGGGCCTTATAATAAGGTCAACAGGAGGAGTATCTGCGGTATACATAAGCTTATCAAGATACTGAGCATCAATTTCGTCAGGAGAAATAATCCCGTTTTTAACATTTTCGGCTGCAATCCTTGCCGCACGGACAATCTCGTCCCGTCCTCCGTAGTTAAGCGCCATATTAAGAATAATGCCTGTATTTCCGTCGGTGACGCTTATTGCGTGGTCAATTGCCTCATTTATTTTGTCAGACAAAGCCGAGCGGTCGCCTATAACACGGAGAATAACATTGGTTCCTGCAAACTTTTCCTCTGCCATAAGGAGATAGTTATAAAGCAAATTCATCAAATTATCAACCTCTGCCTTTGGTCTGTTCCAGTTTTCAGTTGAAAAGGCATAGGCGGTTATTGCTTTAATCCCGATTTTGTCGCAGTATTTAACGATTTTCTCGAAAGTGTCTGCCCCTGCACGGTGTCCTGCACTTCTGGGGAGGTGGCGTTTTGCCGCCCATCGTCCGTTCCCGTCCATAATAACGCCTATATGCAGAGGGAGATTATCAGGGTCGATTTTTTCGTGAGAATGAATATGCTTGGATTTCTTTCTAAAAAGCATAGAGTGTCCTCCGCTTAAACTTCCATAATTTCCTTTTCTTTATTAGCAACAATTGTGTCAATTTCCTTAACAAACTTGTCAGTAAGCTTTTGGATATCGTTTTCAAGACTTTTTAAATCGTCTTCTGTAAGCTCACCGTCTTTTTTCTGCTTCTTAAAGCCTTCAAGAGCATCACGGCGAACACCGCGGACAGCAACTTTAGCGTCCTCTCCGCGCTTTGAAATGGATTTAGCAAGCTCTTTTCTTCTTTCCTCGGTAAGAGGAGGGAAGTTGAGTCTTATGCACTTTCCGTCGTTGTTTGGAGTAAGTCCTAAATCTGACTTTAAGATTGCTTTTTCAATATCATTAACAATGGAGCCGTCCCAAGGCTGAATAACGATTGAACGAGGCTCAGGAACAGAGATTGTTCCAACCTGAGCCAAAGGAGTTGGAGAGCCATAGTATTCAACAGTAATTTTGTCTAAAATAGCCGGATTAGCACGGCCGGCGCGGATTGCCGCAAAATCGTTATTTAAGGCAGCAACTGCCTTGTCCATTTTCATTTCTGCATTTTTCATAATTATAAATCCTTTCTGTTTTTATTAATAAACCAAAGTACCGATTTTTTCGCCCTTTAAGCCTCTGATAATATTATCGGGGTCATCAAGACCGAAAACGAGTATCGGAATATTGTTGTCCATACAAAGAGAGGTTGCGGTGGAATCCATAACACCAAGCCCCTTACTTAAAACATCTATATAACGGAGTGAGTCGAATTTCTTTGCATTTGGATTTTTGTGAGGGTCGCTGTCATAAACGCCGTCAACTGCTTTTGCCAAAAGAATAATTTCAGCGTTGATTTCTGCTGCACGGAGAGCTGCCGCTGTGTCTGTTGAGAAGAACGGATTTCCGCTTCCGCAGGCAAAGATAACAACTCTTTCTTTTTCAAGATGGCGAACTGCCCTTGAACGAATATAAGGCTCTGCAATCTGGCGCATTTCGATTGCGGTTTGCACCCGTGCAGGAACGCCCTGCTGTTCGATTGCATCTAAAAGAGCTAGGGAGTTTATAACAGTTGCAAGCATTCCCATATGGTCAGCCCTTGTTCTGTCCATATTTCCGCCGCTTCTGCCTCTCCAGAAGTTTCCGCCGCCAACAACGATTGAAACCTGAACACCCAAGTCAACTGCCTCTTTGATTTTCTCGGCAATTCTGTCAATTGTTGGAGTGTCAAGCCCGAAACCCTTTCCGCCCGACATTGCTTCGCCGCTGATTTTAAGCATAACTCTTTTGTATTTACTTTCCATTAACATCGACTCCTTTATCTTATGTTTTATTCTATAACCATAATTTCATCGTCAGAGCTTGTATCATCCTGACTGCCGTTTGACGATAAATTATCTGTATCGTTATCAGGTATCTCTTCGCTGTCAGACTCATCACTATTAGAGCCATCGTCATTATCCGCTTCATCTTCCGAATTTTTGTCGGAGTCAGAGGGCGGAGCATCATCACCCTCAGTATCACGATACAGCGGAACAACTTCAACGGTATTTCCGTCATCACTTATTTCAATAACTTCCTGAATTTGCTTGGTGTCCTCAACAACAGAGTTTTCCCCAGAGGTTTTTTCAAAGCTTGGAAGATAGTTCCATCCTAAAATAGTTCCAACAAAGGAAAGAAGGAATGTAAGTATACTGGAGAAAACAATTCCTATTATAATAAGAGTAAGCGCTGTGGACGAAAGCTTTTTGCGTTTAGGTGCTTTTGTGACAGGCTTATTATCAACCTTTTTATTATCAACCTTTTTATCAGTAATTTTTGATTCCATAGTGGATTTTATACCGGACTGAGGCATTGGAATTTCAATCTCAAACTCCTTTTTCTTGGGCGGAGTTGGGGCTTTCTTGAGATAAATCTCGTCAAATGTGTCGTCCTTATCAAAATCGTAAAAATTATCGCTCATTTGGTTTTCAGTCCTTTCAGTTATTTTACGAGGAAATCAAGGAATCCAAGACTTTCTGCCCCGATTTTACACAGAGAAATCATAATGAGTCCCGAGGTCATAATTCCAAGAAGAATTGCAGTCAGGGAACGGCGGAGCCTTATGTCGCAAGGTCCAGCAATCATTGTCCCTGTCCAGGCCCCT